>CAZWJB010000171.1:0-3603 GCA_964634485.1 uncultured Thiohalobacter sp.
TGGTCTGGTCGGCGACGCGGTTGATGGTGGTGACCACGGTATTGATGTTGCCCGCTTTTTCGCTCAGCACGGCCAGCTTGGAGCCTATGGAATCCGTTGCTTCCATCATCTGGTGCATGGTCTTTTCCATACTCTGCAGGGAAGACCGGCCGGAGTTGGCCCCTTCGGATGTTTTCCAGGCAACCTCGGTAACCTCGTTCATGGTGTTGAGCAGTTCCTTGGAAGTGGTGGTAATTTCTGTAACGGTGGCCCTGATCTGGTTGGTGGTCGCTGCCTGCTCGGTGACGGTGGCTTCCTGTTGTTTGGCAGTCGCTGCGATCTCGGTTGCCGACGAAGTTACCTGAACACCGGACTGCTGAATGCGGGATACCAGTGAGTTCAGGCTGTCCAGCATTTGCTGAATGCCCGCGGCCAGCTCGGAAATAATGTCCTGGTCCCGGTACACCATGATCTGTCCGGTCAGGTCCCCCTCGGCGGCCATTGCGACGACGTCCTGTATCAGTTCGACCTTGCCCTTTATGTCTTCCGAAGCCTGTTGTTCGCGTTCGATGGTGTCCTGAACCTGCTGGGTCATAGTGTTGAATGCGTTCGCCAGGGTGTGGAATTCTTTCAGTGCACGATCACCCAGCCTGGTGTTGGCTTCACCTCTGGCTACCCGGTCCATATCACTGATCATGATTTTTACCGGCTGGAACAGGAAACGGTTCAGGAACATGATGGCAATCAGTAACACCGCACCGATGAGTGTCACAAAGGCCGCTGTTGTCGTGTTGCGGGTTTGCCGGGTAGCCGCATAGAGCGACGAAAAATCATCCAGTGCAACCAGCTGTGCGATGGGAATATTCTGCTTGTCCGTGGCCCGGTAATGTATTTCATGCACGTTCCGGGAGTCTGTTTCCCAGCCCTCGGTTTCAAACCGTGTATCACCGAGCGCTGATTGAATGCGCAGTGGAAGACCTGTCAGATCGGCGACGCTTTGCAGGGTGAAGATGGGGTCAAAGCTGATCTCCAGGTAACCCCGCCCTGTTTTGCTGCCCAGTGGCCGTATGACCGAGTAGCGGGCCCCTTTTTCCGATAGCCAGAATGCCGCGACAGTCTGCCGATTGCTGGCGTTCTTGAGTACGGTGTTATCTCCGATTTCATTGTCACCGGCCTGCATCATTCGCTGCTTGCTGCCATTGTAGAGTCGTACCGAGGTTGCCTTTAACAGGGGCAGACCGGAGTTAAGTGGTGCTGCCAGCAGTTTTTCCAGCATCGGGTTCGAGGTGCCTGCCGGTGCCTCTGACAGGTAAGTGCCCAGTTCCGGCTGACGGGAAAGGGCTTTGGCCGCGGCTGCGCTCAACTGCTCGCTTTCGGTTACCAGCTGACTGAGTGCGGCGTTACTGGCCACTTCCAGAATTCGGGAAACGGTTTTGGTCTGGGCCTGCACTGCCGCTTTGCGGTATTCGGTTTCCGAAACAAAGGCCATCGCGACTGCAACAATCCCCACAACCAGCAGCATGCTCACTGTTAGTGCCTTCACTGAAAATTTTTCGATTTGCATAATGGGTTCTCACTTTTCCCTGGCAGCCCGATGCATGGGCAACAAAATCAAACAGCAAAGCTGCAAATTGCTTGCCACGATTGATTGAAGGGCTTGCTTTCCGGCAAAACGGCCTGGCTGCAGCCTGTTGATGGCCTTCCGGCAGGGCGGATAACACTCATCCGGCCTCTCAATCCAACTCTGAGTGCCTTCGCGGATGTTCCATAACACAATATAAAACAAGGAATAAACGTATTATTCTGGATTGAAAGGGTTTGCTGCCGGCTGAAAGCCGGATTTTTGTGACGTGAGCCACGGCAATGAATTCAGTTTGGCGTCCGGGATGCCGTTATGTCAGATAACGACGGAAATTTGTCACTTTTGCTGGATAATCATGAATCGATTCCTTCTGAAATCTGTGCTCTCGCTGCTTGCTTTGCTGACAGCCGGCGCGGTTGTAGCAGATTCCTTCCACATCATCCCCATGAACCAGAAGCGATTGGCGACCTACTACATCCAGGCCAGTATGTTGGGTAGTGGCAGCGTAGAATTCATGGTGGATACCGGTGCCGGTTATACAACGATCAACGAACATACGCTGCAGCAACTGTTGCTGGCCGACAATGCTGTATACGTTGGCGAGCTGACGGGGGTGATGGCGGACGGATCGCAGCACCGGTTGCCGGTTTACCGTATAAAACGTCTGGTGCTGGGTGCGGGCTGTGTGCTTGAAAATATTGAAGCTGCTGTTTTTCCAGAGAAAACCCGTATGTTGCTGGGTCTGAGCGCATTGAAGAAGGCCGCGCCCTTCACGTTTTCCACCGACCCTCCCAGTCTTGGCCTGAGCAATTGCGGCACTATCACCGGTTAAGTCCACAAATACCTGTCTGACGCATTGCACATCCCCCTGAACTGGCGGAGAATAGCCATATAAGAAAGGGGAGATCATGGTGGTTCGTGATCTGCGCAGTGTTCGGAGGGTTTTTAAAAATGAGAAAAAACTTCACAACCAGAGCGTTAGTACTGGCCGCTGTGGGAATATCGAGCGGGTGGGTTCAGGCGTCATCAGAAGGCTACGTAGACGATAGCAGTAAATCCATTATCCGTACCGGCCACGGTGATTGTATGCATACCAAACGTTGGTCCGTGCCCAACGCAATTGTGCAGTGTGATCCCGAAATCGTTGCAGCACGTGACGGCGTAGACATGGCGGCCGTGGACGTCATTATCAGAATGAAGCGTAACCCGGTGCATCTGCAGGCGGATGCGTTGTTTGGGTTTGACAGTGACGCGGTTTCCGATTTGGGTGCGGCGCTGCTCGATGACCTGGTAGGCAACCTGACTGCCGCCATCCTGCTGGAACAGAAAATCGAAATTACCGGTTACACAGACCGTATCGGTCCCGATGCCTACAACCTGGCGCTGTCGAAACGTCGTGCGGAGTCGGTACGCAGCTACCTGGTGGCAAAAGGCGTGGTGCCCAGGTATATCGAAACAAAGGGGCTCGGCTCAGCCAACCCGGTGGTGGAGTGTCCGGGGATACACGGTCAGGCGCTGATCGATTGCCTGGCCCCGAACCGGCGCACAGAGGTTGAAGTTTCGGCGATCGAAGAAATCGAGGTGCACGAAGAAGCGCCCAGGGAAAAGGCTCCAATACCCGTCTCGAAGTGAGCGGTCAGGAACAGTTACAGGGCGGGCCCTTTTACCAGGGCCCGTTTTTTATGGCGCGGCGTCTTCCGCCATCTGCTTCAGTTTATATAACAGTTCCAGCGCCTGGCGGGGGGTCAGGTTATCGGGTTTTATGCCCTGGAACGCGTCCACCAGCGGGCATTCTTCCTGGCGTTTGAACAGGTCGATTTGCGGTTCTGCGCTGCCTTTGCGAAGTGGTGCGTGCAGCGGTCCGCTTTCCAGTCGTTGCAGAATGGAACGCCCCTGTTCCAGTACCCTGTCCGGAACGCCCGCCAGGGCGGCGACCTGCAAACCGTAACTGCGACTGGCCGGGCCATTCTTGACGGTATGCAGGAACACAATCCGTTCGCCGTGTTCTACCGCATCCAGGTGCACGTTGGCGGTGGCCGGCA
>CAZWJB010000172.1:0-3575 GCA_964634485.1 uncultured Thiohalobacter sp.
TATCGAGATCGAAGAGTTTCTGGCCGTCGACCAGTGCGACACGCAGTTCTTCCGGTTGCGTGGCGTTGATAAGCATACGTTTCATACAGGTTATCTCTCATGTGCTCGACTGGGTCATTACGCGTGTCGACAATGCGGGCCGGAACAGCGGGATAACGGCGAGCGGCAAACAGCGCGCCGAGGGACTGCAGTAACCAGGTCAGCAGTCCGGCAATCAGGACTGTCATCAGAAAAAGCGGTAACGACACAGGAGCAACCATAATTGTTCGTTTAATTTAAGTACGGGTAGAGACTTTATGACCTCTGCCCGATCCACGGAGCGCGTTTACTACGCCATCCGGTGAAAACCAGCAGGGTTCCAGTGCTGGCGATCCGGAGCGGACGTCATAACCGTTCAGGATTGCCTTCGCAGCTTCAACTATAGCAGCCCAAGCCTGTGAATTCAAACGCTTATCGGCATACACGGAAAACCCCCAACCTTCGGTATTCAGATGAAATTCCCGCCGAAACGGGTGAATTGCAGCAGCGGATTACGGCTAACACTGGTAGAATCCGCCGCCATGGAGAATGTGGAGAAGCCGGCCGTGCGGTGGATGGATATTTCGGCCGAGCAGGCAGGACAACGGATCGACAATTTCCTGCTGCGAATTTTGAAAGGAGTCCCCAAAAGCCGTATCTACCGGCTGTTGCGCAAAGGCGAGGTCCGCGTCAACAAGGGGCGTATCCGGCCGGAATACCGTTTACAGCACGGGGATATGGTGCGTATTCCCCCGGTCCGCGTGGCGGCATCCAGCGCGGTCAATCCGGACAGCCAGTCAATTGGCGCGCTGGCGAATGAGATCCTGTATGAAGACGACCGCCTGCTGGTGCTGAACAAACCGGCGGGGATGGCGGTCCATGGAGGTAGTGGTCTCAGTTACGGTGTCATCGAGGCGCTAAGGGCATCGAGACCGGACGCGCCTTACCTGGAACTGGTGCACCGCCTGGATCGCGCCACCTCCGGCTGCCTGATGATCGCCAAGCGGCGCAGTGAACTGCGCATGTTGCATGATTTGTTGCGTAACGGGAGCGTCGAAAAACGCTACCTGCTGCTGGTGCAGGGTGACTGGAGCCAGGGCCCGTTCCGGATCGACGCCGCGCTGAGGAAAAACCAGCTGCGCGGCGGCGAACGCATCGTACAGGTTGATCCGGAAGGAAAGGCGGCTCTGACACATTTCCATTTTCTGGAGGCTTACCCGGGCGCCAGCCTGATGGAGGCGGAGTTGAAAACCGGCCGTACGCACCAGATCAGGGTGCACGCCGCATACGCCGGACACCCACTGGCCGGTGACGATAAATACGGCGCTGCGGAATTCAATCGCCGCCTGCGTGGCCTGGGATTGAAAAGGATGTTTTTGCATGCCCACTACCTGGCATATGAAGACAGCGAGCGGGGCCGGGCTATCGAAGTGAGTGCACCGCTGGGTGCGGATTTGAGAAAACTGGTTCAGCAATTGGAAAACACGCCCGATACAGGGCACAACACGTTGTAGGTCGTATGACAAAAACTAAAACACCATTCACACCGGACAGCATCCGGCTGATCATTTTCGACTGGGATGGAACCCTCATGGATTCCGAGACCCAGATCGTTCACGCCATGCACGGGGCTATTGGCGATATGGGCCTGGAGGAACGCAGCGCCAACCAGTGCCGGAATATCATTGGTCTGGGGCTGAAAGAGGCGGTCGATGTCCTGTATCCGGGGCGTGATGATGAATTCCGGCAACAATTTGTCGAGTGTTACCGGCGCCACTGGTTTGCGATCGCACATACCTCCGAGTTGTTTCCGGGCGCCAGTGAAACCCTGCGGCTGTTAAAAGAGTCGGGTTTTCAGCTGGCGGTCGCCACCGGCAAGGGGCGTGCGGGTCTGGACAAGGTGCTGGCCAATACCGGTCTGGAAGACGTTTTTTCGGCTACCCGCTGTGCGGATGAAACACAGTCAAAACCGCACCCACAGATGTTGTCGGAAATACTCACGGAGCTGAATACCGAGCCCCGGCAGGCACTGATGGTCGGGGACACTGAATACGATCTGCTGATGGCAATCAGTGCCGGTGTCAACCCGGTTGCCGTCAGCTATGGCGTTCACGAACGTGAACGCCTGATGCAACATCAGCCGCTGGTGTGTCTGGATAACATCAGTGAACTGGGTGACTGGCTGGCCGAAGAAGGTCTGGTCACGCAGGAACTGGTATCACCGCCGCCATTGGCAGCGGCAGATTGAGGAAGGTCAATATGGAATCGCACAAGAGTAATGAGAAGCAAACCAGCGAGTGGCAGCAGGGCGTGATTAACAAGCTTGCATTCGCCGCGGTAAACGAACAGAAGCGCGCACGCCGCTGGGGTATTTTCTTCAAGACCCTCATGTTTGTCTATCTGGCCGTCATTCTGTATCTCTATACACCCGACGTTGATATAACCGCAGCGGGAACTGGCAAGCATACGGCCCTGGTCGAGCTGAGTGGTGTCATCGCGGCTGACAAGGAAGCAAACGCAGATGATGTCGTAGCAGGGCTGCGTGATGCCTTTGAAAACAAGAACACCGCTGGCGTGATTCTGCGCATCAACAGCCCGGGTGGCAGCCCGGTGCAGGCGGGTTATATCAATGACGAAATAGGGCGGTTGCGAAAGAAATACCCTGACACACCTTTCTATGTTGTTATCAGCGACATCTGCGCATCCGGTGGCTACTACGTGGCGGCTGCCGCCGACAAGATCTATGCCGACAAGGCCAGTATTGTCGGATCCATAGGCGTGCGTATGGACGGTTTTGGATTTGTTGATGCCATGCAAAAACTGGGCGTCGAGCGCCGCCTGTTGACAGCGGGTAAAAATAAAGGGTTCCTGGACCCGTTCCAGCCCACCAAACAGGCCGATATCGAACAGGTGCAGGAGCTGCTCGATGATATCCACCAGCAGTTCATAGACGTGGTAACAGCAGGTCGTGGTGACAAACTGAAGGATGATCCCGATCTGTTCAGTGGCTATGTCTGGACCGGCGAACAGGCGTTAACGCTGGGTCTGGTAGATGAACTCGGCAGCTCAGGCTACGTGGCGCGTGAAGTTATCGGCGAGGAGACCATTGTTGACTATACGCAAACCGAGGACTGGCTGACGAAACTCGGAAAACGTTTCGGTACCGCGCTGGGCCGCGGTGTTGGAGAAGTGCTCGGGGGAAACTTCAACCTCAAGTAGCAGGAAGGGGGGCAAGACCTGACCCCCTTCCTAGGGAATCTCGATTCCTGATGCGTTCAGCCAGCTCGTCAGGCGTATCAACGGCAGGCCGATGAGTGCATTGGGGTCGTCTCCCCGCATGGATTCGAAAAGACTGATGCCCAGGCCTTCCGATTTAAAACTGCCGGCACAGTTATACGGTTGTTCAATCTTCAGGTATCTGTCTATTTGCTGACCCGTGAGCTGACGGAACGTAACCTGGCAGGGGATCAGATCCACCAGAGCGTTGTTACTGGCGGCATCATACAGGCACAGACCGGTCAGGAAACTGACCTGCTGCCCGGACAGGCGAGCCAGTT
>CAZWJB010000173.1:0-3535 GCA_964634485.1 uncultured Thiohalobacter sp.
GACAGCTACCGCATCATGTTTGTGCACGTGCCCGCGGCCTGGATGTCGATGTTTATCTATATAGTAATGGCGGGCGCCGGGGCCATCGGCCTGATCTGGCACATCAAGCTGGCTGAAGTGATGGCCATCAGCAGCGCCCACGTCGGCGCATCCTTCACCTTTCTGGCGCTGGTTACCGGATCGATCTGGGGCAAGCCGATGTGGGGCGCCTGGTGGGTGTGGGATGCACGCCTGACCTCGGAGCTGATCCTGCTGTTTCTGTACCTGGGCGTGATTGCGTTGTACAACGCGGTGGAAGACAAGCGCGTGGCGGCGCGCGCCACCTCGATCCTGGCGCTGGTCGGCGTAGTCAACATCCCCATCATCCATTACTCTGTGGAATGGTGGAATACCCTGCACCAGGGGCCGACCGTCACCAAGTTCGACGCGCCTTCCATTACTCTCGATATGCTGACTCCGCTACTGCTGATGGCAGTGGCCTTTAAACTTTTTTACGCCCTGGTGGTCTTGATGCGTGCGCGCTGTGAAATCCTGCAGCGTGAACGTAACAGTGGCTGGGTAAAGGAGCTGGTCAGGGTATCATCATGAAAGAATTTTTTCACATGGGCGGGTATGGTTTCTACGTGTGGACGTCCTACGGCATTGCGCTGCTGATATTGCTGGCCAATCTGCTGTCACCGATCCTGCTGAAAAAGAAACTGCTGCGTGAACTGGCGCGACGCGAGCAACGGGCCGGGAGGTTATAAGCATGCATCCAGTACGCAAAAAACGCCTCATCCTGATCGGCCTGATGGTTACCGGCGTCGCTATTGCGGTGGGCTTTGCACTCAACGCTTTCAACCAGAACCTGATGTTCTTCTACGCCCCCAGCGAAGTGATAGCCGGCGACGCGCCCAGGGATCATACCTTCCGTCTCGGTGGTCTGGTCACGGTCGGCAGTGTGCAACGACTGCCTAACGGACTGACGACCCGATTCGACGTAACCGACAACGTCAAAACAGTCACCATAGAATATACCGGCATCCTGCCCGACCTGTTCCGCGAAGGTCAGGGTATCGTTGCGCACGGACGACTCAACGAGGGCGGCACCTTTGTTGCCGATGAAGTACTGGCCAAGCACGATGAGAACTATATGCCGCCGGAAGTCGCCGCGTCGCTCAAGGATGCCCATGACGAGGCCACAGCGCCCGCCACGGGTACTGCCGCGCCATGATCCCGGAACTCGGTCAATTTGCGCTGATACTCGCCCTGTGCCTGGCCATCATCCAGGCGATCTTCCCGCTGGTTGGCAGCCTTAACCGTACTCCTGGCTGGGTAGCACTGGCGCGACCCGTTGCGTGGGGACAGTTTGTGTTCGTGTCGCTGTCCTTCGGCGTACTGACCAACGCCTTCCTGGTGAACGATTTCTCGGTACTGTATGTCGCCCAGCACGGCAATACCGAGTTGCCGACCATCTATAAAATCTCGGCCGTGTGGGGTGCGCACGAAGGGTCCCTGCTGCTATGGGTGCTGATTCTTTCCGGCTGGACAGTCGCCGTCGCATCACTGACACGCAACCTGCCGGAAGAAGTGGTGGCACGCGTGCTGTCGGTGATGGGCATGATCAGCATCGGCTTTCTGTCTTTCCTGCTATTCACCTCGAATCCCTTTGAACGCGTGTTTCCGGTACCTCTGCAAGGTGGCGACCTCAACCCGCTGTTGCAGGATTTCGGGCTCGCGGTGCACCCGCCCATGCTGTACATGGGCTATGTCGGCATGTCGGTCGCCTTCAGTTTTGCCATCGCCGCGCTGATCGGCGGCAGGCTGGACAGCGCCTGGGCGCGCTGGTCACGCCCCTGGACACTGGTCGCCTGGGTTTTCCTGACCATCGGCATCACGCTCGGCAGCTGGTGGGCCTATTACGAACTGGGCTGGGGTGGCTGGTGGTTCTGGGACCCGGTGGAAAATGCGTCGTTCATGCCCTGGCTGGCCGCCACGGCACTGATACATTCACTGGCGGTGACCGAGAAACGCGGTGCCTTCAAACGCTGGACTGTGTTGCTGGCATTAACGGCCTTTTCGCTCAGCCTGCTGGGTACCTTCCTGGTACGTTCCGGGGTGCTGACCTCGGTGCACTCGTTTGCCGCAGACCCGGCGCGCGGACTGTTTATACTGATGTTTCTGCTGTTCGTGATCGGCGGCTCGCTGTTCCTGTACGCGCTGCGTGCGCCGAGCATTTCGCGCGGCGGCGGTTTCGCCAACCTGTCGCGGGAAAGCCTGCTGATGGGCAACAACCTGCTGTTACTCGTCATCACCGCACTGGTATTACTCGGTACCCTTGCACCGCTGCTGTACGACGCCATGCAGTGGGGCAAGATTTCGGTCGGCTTCCCCTGGTTCACCAGTATGTTCGTGATATTCACACCACCACTGATCATACTGATGGGTGCCGCGCCGCTGACGCGCTGGAAACAGCAGGATCCGGCTGCACTGCTGCGCAGTCTGCGCCTGGCACTGGGCGTCAGCATCGCAGCGGGTATTGTCGTGGCACTACCGGCCGCCAGCGGGTCGATGTCCGCGGGTCTTGCGGTAGCGTTGTCGGTGTGGCTGTTGACGACCCTGTTAACCAGCCTGAAGCAACGCCTCTCCCACAAGTCCGGTATCAGCGGACTGCTGGCTGACATTGCCAGCCGCGGCGGGCGTTCCTACTACGGCATGTGGATCGCGCATATCGGTATTGCTGTCTTTGTAGTTGGCGTTACCCTCGTCACCCAGTTCGATGTTGAAAAAGATGTCCGTATGAGCCCGGGGCAGGAAATCCAGCTGAATGAATACCTGTTCCGCTTCGACGGCGCCGTTGACCACAAGGGCCCCAACTACAATGCCCAGCGCGGTACCGTGCGCGTGTTCAGGGAAGGCGAGGAAATCGCTGTTCTGCACCCTGAAAAGCGCACCTACCTGGTCCAGTCACGACCCATGACAGAGGCCGGTATCGACGCCGGGTTCACGCGCGATATCTACGTCTCGCTGGGTGAATCGCTCGGCAACGGTGACTGGGCACTGCGCCTGTACTACAAGCCGTTCGTACGCTGGATCTGGCTGGGTGGCATCCTGATTTCCATCGGTGGCCTGCTGGCCGCGTCTGACCCGCGCTACCGGATGCGCGTGCTGGCCAGGCTGCGCGGTTCCACGCCACCCGCAGACAGTATCGCTGCGGAGGGTCATGCCTGATGCCGCGTTTCGCACGTTACCTGGCGCCGCTGGTGGCGTTCATCGCCCTTGCCGGGCTGTTATATAAAGGGCTGAGCCTGGACCCGAGACGTGTCCCTTCGCCGCTAATCGATAAACCCGCGCCGGCATTTTCGTTGCCCTTGTTGCAGCAACCGGAAACCCTGATCAGCAACGCCGATTTCAAGGGACAGGTCACGCTGTTCAACGTGTGGGCCACCTGGTGCGTTGCCTGCCGTCAGGAACACCCGCTGTTGATGCAGCTGGCAAAACAGGGCGTGCGGATTTACGGGCTGAACTACAAGGATGAGCGCGACGCTGCCAAACG
>CAZWJB010000174.1:0-3488 GCA_964634485.1 uncultured Thiohalobacter sp.
GGCTGTGACAGCTAACTTTTCAGTGGACGGCGTGATATTGCCAGCGCACGCTCCAGCACGGCATCAGAGGTGTAAAAGTGGGGGGAAAAGCGAATACCGCCCCCCCTCAGGGCGCAGATGACGCCGTTTTCCTGCAAGTTGCGGTAGCGGGCCTGGATGTCTTCGTTCTTGTAGCGAAACGCGACGATTCCGGCGCGCCTTTCCGGGGCTATTTCCGAAACAACGATTCCTTCATAATTTATAATATTATCAATTAAGTATTGTATTTTTCCAGAAACTAAATTAAATACTGGCTGGATACCGATTTCCAGCAACAGGCTCAGGCTGGCGTGCAGGGCGTGTATGCCCAGCATATTGGGGCTGCCGCATTCAAAACGTCTTGCCGTGCCGGCCGGCCGCCAGTCGCGCCGATCAAAGTCACCCATGGCTTCCACCATGTGCCAGCCGTACTGTTGCAACGAAAGGCGCTGCAGCCATTCGGCGCGGCAGTAGAAAAGCGCCAGCCCTTCCGGGCCCAGCATCCATTTATGGCCGTCGGCCATGACGAAATCGGCCTGGCAGGCCTGGACGTCGAACGGTTTTACGCCCAGACCCTGAATGGCATCCACACAAAATGCCACGTCGTGTTGCCGGCAGGCAGCGCCGATCGGGGCGAGGTTAAGGGCCAGCCCGGTGCCGTATTGCACGGAGCTGAGTGATACCAGCCGGGTGCGCGGTGTCATGGCGTCGATGATGCACTGCTCGGGGTTATCCACATGGTCGATTTTCACCGTAACCACCTCGACACCCTGCGCGTGCAGCGATTCCCAGACAATGCGGTTGGAAGGGAACTCCTGGTTGCTTATGATGATTTCGTCACCGGTCTTCCAGTGCATGCCGTATGCAACTACGGACAATGCCTCGGAGGTGCTTTTCATGAGCGCGATTTCATCGCTGCTGGCGGCATTGATCAGGGTCTGAAGCTGTTTACGCAGCGCTTGCTCGGTGGCAAGCCAGCGATCATAGTGACGCGAACCAACCCGGCCGTTTTCCAGTGCGAAGCGCTGTACGGCCTTGACTGTTTGCCCCGGCCAGGGGGAAACTGTGGCATGGTTCAGGTAGCAAATGTCATCCGCCAGATTAAATTCGTCGTTAATCATGATGTCGCGCCAATGAAAGGGTAGGCTGAAGGCCTGTATTAAAACACGATTTGCTCATGAGACCTGCCTATAGAGATTGGTTAAAACGGATAGCCCTTGTTGCGCTATTGAGTACAGGCACTACGACTGCCGCGGATGTGCCGGTAACCACCGGCATTATTCCCGAAACGGGATTGCGCTATTGGGAATGGAATGCTCAGGGTGTTCTGTTCCGGCTCACCCAGCGGCTGCCGGACCAGACACGCGCCTATTTCATGGCGCGGGGATTCGACTCAGGGTATGCAGATTTCATTGCAAACCGTTGTGTATTCCAGTCCATGTTCAAGAACATTGCAGATCCGGGAGACGCCGCCATCTCCATTGATCTTGACGCCTGGCGTATACACAGTGGCGGTGACGAGTACCGCCTGGTTACACGGGAACAATGGCAGGACGAACTGCAGAAAAACGATATTACACGGGCCGCCGCCATTGCCCTGGAGTGGTCTTTGTTACCAACACAGCAGGTATACGCACCGGGTGACTATAACTGGGGGATGACCAGCTACGACCTGAAGCCGGGAAAAATATTTGACCTGGATTTTTCCTGGAAGCGGGAGGGCCGGGTTTTCCATGAGCATCTGAAGGGTGTAGAGTGCGCCCCGGATATCCATCCGGATCCTGGGTCATGATGTCAAAACGCGTATTACAAATCTTCCTTGCGCTGTCAGCTGCGTTTACTCTGAACGCAGTTGTCGCAGAACAGCAGTCCCAGCTGCTGCATGAGGTGAGGGAACGGCCGGCGGCACCGGACTTCTCTATCGAGGACATGGATGGTGTTGTACATACGCTGTCTGCGTATCGCGGCAAGGTGGTTATCCTCAATTTCTGGGCGACCTGGTGCCCCCCGTGCCGGGAGGAGATGCCTTCGATGGAACGTGCCTGGCAAATGCTCAGGCACGAGGATATCGTGATGCTGGCGGTTAATGTCGGCGAGGATGAAGACAGCGTCTTCGAGTTTACTGCCAGTTACCCGGTTGAATTTCCTCTGTTGCTGGATCGGGAGTCCGCTGTGATCAGAAGCTGGCCGGTACGCGGTTTGCCAACCACGTTTGTTATCGATCCACAGGGAAAAATTGTCTATCGGGCGATCGGGGGCAGGGACTGGAGTGCCCCCGAAGTGCTGCAGAAGATTCGCGCACTCAGTGAATAACAGGCCTTAGCGCGCAGCCAGGCCGGTCTGCGAGCAATAGCTGATCCCCCACCAGACCCTTTGTAACAGGTCACAGCAAGGGGGGGGGGCTAGCGCTTATCGATGGGTACGTAATCCCGCCGGGTCTCTCCCACGTACAGTTGTCGCGGTCTTCCGATACGCTGATTCCTTTCACTGATCATCTCCATCCACTGGGCAACCCAGCCCACGGTACGGGCAATGGAAAACATCACTGTAAACATATTGGTGGGAATCCCCAGTGTTTTGTAGATCAGCCCGGAATAGAAGTCGACGTTGGGATATAGTTTTCGCTCAATGAAGTATTCGTCGTTCAGTGCGATTTCTTCCAGCCTCAGTGCCAGCTCAAACATCGGGTCACCGTCATTGCCGAGCTTTGACAACACCTCGTGACACATTTCACGGATAATGCGCGCGCGCGGATCATAGTTCTTGTAGACACGGTGTCCAAAACCCATCAGACGGAACGGATCATCCCTGTCCTTGGCGCGGGCCAGATAGGCGGGAATATTTTTCACATCGCCGATCTCTTCCAGCATGCTGAGTACAGCTTCGTTAGCCCCACCATGCGCCGGGCCCCAAAGTGCAGCGATTCCGGAGGCAATACAGGCGAAGGGGTTGGCACCGGAACTGCCGGCCAGTCGTACGGTCGATGTGCTTGCGTTCTGTTCGTGATCAATATGAAGGATAAAGATCAGGTCGAGCGCCTTCTCGGCAATGGGGTCGGCCTGAAACTGTTCGCACGGCACGGAAAACATCATGTGCAGCAGGTTGCCGACGTAACTCAGGGAATTATCCGGATAGACCAGGGGTTCCCCGATAGAGTGTTTGTAACTGGCGGCGGCAATACTGGGCATTTTGGCAATCAGCCGATGTGCCGCGATTTCACGGTGCATGGGGTTCGAGATATCGGTAGAGTCGTGATAAAACGCAGACAATGAGCCCACTACGCCGACCATAATCGCCATCGGGTGCGCATCATGGTAGAAGCCGTGGAAAAAGCTTTTAAGTGATTCATTCACCATGCTGTGGTGAATAATAATGTTATTGAAGTCCTCAAGCTGCTGCTGTGTCGGTAACTCGCCATACAACATAAGGTGTGCGACTTCGATAAAGCTGCTGTGTTCCGCCAGTTGCTC
>CAZWJB010000175.1:0-3485 GCA_964634485.1 uncultured Thiohalobacter sp.
GCCGGGATGACGGTAAAGGAATTGATCAGAGGTTCCCTAAGGAGTTTCCTGGCCTTCGCCTTTTTCCGCCAGCTTCTCGTAGAAACGCGTGGCGCCCGGGTGCATGGGAATGGAAATACCGAGGCGCGAGGTTTCGGTGGAAATAAAACCCGCCCGGTAAAATTCGTGGGTAAGCTCATTCGCACCGCTCACCACCAGATCGAGGAACTGCTCGACATCATCGTCGCTGGTACGCTTGCTGGTAATGAGCAACGCTGCAAAACCCAGGGTACGGTACGGCTCTGTTTGCCCCGGGTAGGTTTTCTCCGCGATGACCGTACTGTAATAGGAAAAGTGTCTGCTAGACAGTCGATCAAGTGTCGCGCTATCGATGGGTACGAAACGCACATCAGTGCGCTGTTGAGCCAGTAGCTGCAGGGTTGGATCCGGAACGGCGCCGGCAACGAAAACCGCATCCACCTCACCGGACTCAAGCGCGGCGATTGATGCAGCCAGACCCATGCCACGGATGTATTCCACCTCTGGCAGCGGGATCCCCGCTGCATCCCACACCCGCCTTGTCGTAAACCGGGTACCCGAACCTCGACTGCCTACCGCCAGCCGTTTTCCCTTCAGGTCTGAAAACCTTTTGATGCCGCGATCTTCCAGCGTGACAATGTGCAGCGCCTCCGGCCACAGGCTGGCCATGGAGCGAAGGTCAGGTTGCGGTAGTTGAGACGCTTCCGCCCACCCTTTATAAAGCACTTCGGCGACATCGCTCTGCAGCAGCGCAAAATCCAGGTGGCCCTCCTGAAGATTCAGGCCGTTTTGCACACTGCCCTCGGAAGAGTAATTGAAAACCCGCAGTTCGTGCTGCGTGGCATAGGGCGCAAATGCCGCACCGAAAAGATTGTAGGCTCCGCCGCCCCAGCCGGTACCAAACGGCAGCATGCCATCCAGGCGTGCAAAGCGGAGATCGATTTGCTTGAGCGAGCGGGAAAATTCCTCGACGATGATATCGTCCCGGGACCGGCCGGGACCGGCCGGAACTCTTTGCAGCAGCCGGCGCACCGAGTCGAGAATAGCTAGCGGGCCGCTGCCTGCCACGGTGTCCGGAGTGGACGGCTCGGCCTTTTTTTTCTGTGGTACGCGGGTAATGTTCACCCAGCCGTCTCCGACTTTATGGTAGTTCAGACGGCCGCGAACCCGCAACAGATCACCGCGCTGGTTACTCTGGTGATAGCCTTCGATACCCGCCGGTGTTGCACCGACCACGACGGCAAGCGTGCCCAGATTGAGACCTCGCCACGCGGTCAGGTTATAGTCGCGCTGGAACTCCAGCTCGGCATCGTAATAGACGTAGACCGCATCGCTGTGCTCCGGCGATGGCGCAGAACCCTTGCGCGTGAAACCGTGAATACGGAAAAGATCCGGCGAAAACTCCGTATCGAGCCGCGTCTGAAGTTCCTGCCTGAGTACGCTGCTGTCCGGGCCGCGCGTGCAGGCGGTCAACATGATGGTTACCAGCAACAGGAAGAGCGGCAGAATACGCAGCGGGATCATGCTAGAAGCCGAATACAGGCAGGGATAGATAACCCTGGATCACGATGGCGTTCAGCAGGTCGATAAAAAATGCACCCATCAACGGGACCACCAGGAATGCCTGTGGTGCGGGTCCAAAGCGCCGCGTCAGCGCTTCCATGTTGGCAACTGCGGTCGGTGTGGCACCTAAACCAAAGCCAATGTGTCCGCCGGCCACGACAGCCGCCTCGTAGTGTCCGCCCATGAAACGGAAAGTGATGAAACTGGCGAATATGATAATGCCCGCAACCTGCACACCGAGTAGTATCAGCAAGGGCCCGGCGAGGCTCATCAGCTCCCATAGCCGCAGTGACATCAGCGCCATGGCGAGAAAAAGCGACAATGACAGACTACCGATCAAATTTACGGAAGTCGCGTGAACACGGATGTGTTTGTGAAACACGGCGCCGTTGCGTATGACGACACCGATCACCAGGGACCATACGAAGGCCGGCAGTGTAAAGGCAAAACCGGACATGGCCCCTGCCAGCAGCTTGCCACCTGCCAGGCAGACGACAATGTAAAACAACGCAAGCAGAAAATTGTCCGTATTGACCGGGTCTTCGTCAGACTGCGCATCGGCCTGCCGCACCGGCCGGCTCGCTGCCGGCTGGAGTCCATGCCTGCTTATCAAACGCCCGGCAACCGGTCCACCGATCAGACCGCCAAGAATCAGGCCGAAGGTCGCACAGGCCATGGCGAGCTCCATGGCGCCGGCCAGATTGGCGCTGTCGCTGAAGCGCTCGGCCCAGGCAGCACCCGTACCATGCCCGCCGGACAGGGTGATGGAACCACTGAGCAAGCCGACCAGTGGGTGCATGTCCAGACTGATGGCGGTCAGCATGCCGATGCCATCCTGCAGGATCAGGTACACAAGAGAAATCACGCCAAACCACAGCAGTTGCGGGCCACCGCGTGCCAGCATGCGCATATCCGCACCAAGACCGATGCTGGCAAAGAAAGCCAGCATCATGGGTTCTTTCAGCGCCATATCGAAATGCAGGCGTAGCTCGAACTGCCCGTAAGCCAGCCCGGTAATGATGGCGAACAACAGACCGCCGACGACAGGAACCGGAATATCGTTATTGCGCAGGAAGCCGGTATGCTTGATCACCAGCATACCGGTGTAGAGCACCAGGATGGCTATACCAAGCGTCTGTACCGAATCGAAATCGAACATCATGGCTTGAGTAATTCGAGTACGGCGGAAGACATGGTGGAAACGCCTGTCACCAGTGTCGCATCCGCATCGGTGTAGAACAATGGCGAGTGCAGCGAAGGCGGGCTTTCTCCTGCCGCTGCGTAGGCATCCAGACGTTCCTGGCTGATGGCACCGAGCCAGTACATCAGAATCGGGACATCCTCCCGCCCGTACCGGCTGAAGTCTTCACCCCCCATCGTCGGTTTCGAAAGTTCAACATTTTCAGTACCAATCAGGTCCTTGAAAACCGGTCTTAGACGAGCGGAGAGCTCTTGATTATTAAATAACGATGGTGTTCCCTTTGCGACAGTGATCAGCGGTTCCGGTGCGTCTGCACCCATGGCAACCGCCGCTGCCTTGCGCTTGATGGCCGCCAGTACTTGCTGGCGGACCGCGTCGGAAAAAGTGCGGACGGTGAGCTGCAGCTTTGCCGAATCGCCGATGATGTTGTTCTTTGTGCCACCATGGATCGAGCCAACCGTGACAACGGCGGGAGCGACCGGGTCGACTTCGCGGCTGACGATGGTTTGCAGCGCCAGCACCAGCTGTGCCGCCTGCACCACAGGATCAATCGTGTTGTGCGGGTAGGCGCCGTGCCCACCCTTGCCATACAGGGTAATATCGACACTGTCGACGTTGGCCATCGTATAACCGGGACGGAAACCGATCCTGCCGGTGGCCATCACTGGAGAAACGTGCAGGCCGATGGCAAAGTCTGGCCTGG
>CAZWJB010000176.1:0-3481 GCA_964634485.1 uncultured Thiohalobacter sp.
TGTCCGCCGCCTGAAGGCGGGGGGTTTACGGATCCCCTATCGGGGACTCTAAAACAACCCGCAAAAAAGAACCCCGCCGAGGCGGGGTTCCGGGTATCGGTTTATCCGATGAGGTCTTGCTCAGGCGGCGTTAACATTGGCCGCCTGGAGACCCTTGGGGCCTTTTTCTATCTCATAGGTGACCGGTTGACCTTCGGCCAGAGTTTTGAAACCCGAGCCCTGGATCGCATTGAAATGCACGAACACGTCATCACCGCCATCGTCCTGAGAAATAAAACCAAAACCTTTGGATTCGTTAAACCACTTTACAGTACCTGTAGCCATATCACTTTTACCTTAATAAATTAAACAAATTTAGAGTGTGCATACAGGTAATGAAACGAGGAATTCATGGGGGGTACACGAAGGCAACAACCAAACCTGCGTATAACATAATCTGCAGCTTCACGCATTGTAGGGGAGCCCCCCCGGTTTTACAAGAAATATAATTTATATTTCAGCAGGATAAACCGGAAACACACTGGAGAGACAATGCCGCCAGGGGAAAGCACTGGCAGCAGGCAGGCTGCTAGCCGCGGGTGATCTCTTCCATACGCCGGGTCAGGCGTGCAATCTGCGCCCAGTCGTGCATGACAATATCCTGCGCGTGGGCAAGGTGATTACGCAACGACTCCAGCTCTTTCACCGAACGTTTGGCGGCGCTCTTGGTATCGAAGCCAAGCCGTTCCAGTGAAACTTCGTCGTTGATCAGTATCTGCGCCTTGTCGGATAGCTGCAGGCAATCGATCAGCTCGCAATACTGATTGCGGCGTTGCCGCTCGGCCTGAATATCCCTGGCCTTCTGCAGGCGCCCTTCCGATACGGCAGTCTGCCAGGCGGCCTCCGGGAAGCGGTCATTAATCAGTTGCACGATGCCCATCTCGACCATGGTCACGATACCGAACAGCCACATGCGCACCATCGGCTTGTTGATATCGTCGCGGCCGACCACACCCGCAATATTCCCCAGCATGGTTACAAAGCAATAATCATGACGGGTGAGCACATGGATCACGTCTGCGAATGTAGCACTTCCCGGAACGACCTGATCCACGGTAAAATTGCGGAAACTGTTGCTGGCATTATCGCTTTCAACATCCAGCAGGCGAAGATAACCCTGCACCACACCGTTCACCCTTACACTGGCGACGTCGAGTCGCTGGCGCTTGAGTGCTTCCGCCACGTCCACGCAGTCATAGCCGGCATCAAAAGACAATAGCCCTTCGGCGATGTCCCGGGCGGTAAACAGCTCCATGAACATGCGTTTAAAGTGCACGTCATCAAAGCCGGCAAGACCGAGCGAATCCGCTTCCGGTATTTCCGGCTCCCTCTGGTCCGCTCTGGGAAACCCCAGCTTCTCCATAGCCCCGGCGTAAACACGTACAGCCTCCTGGAAAAGACGCCCGTCCCCTTCATCCAGCACGTCCAGCAAGGCCCCCATTTCCACCAGGTACACTTTGGCGAACCTGGGATCGTGTTTTGTGATGTCCTTGCAGTTATCGATCAGGTCGGCCAGCTTGACGGTCTTGGCGCGCGGCGATGCCTGGGCACTATGATCACGGTCAATTGCCTTGCGCCTGGCCCGGTTGCCGTCACTCGGCTTGCTGACGTCGCTAAGCTCTTCAACCAGTTCGGCAACCGGCAACCCGAAATTCTCTTCAATGTCTTCCAGCGTGGCCGGCGTATCTTCCACGGTATCGTGCAACCAGGCTGCAGCAATGGTTTCCGGATCGTCGCTAACCTCTGCCACGAGTTCTGCGACTGCTTCCAGGTGCACGTGGTAAGGCTGCTTGTTGTATTTCCTGAGCTGGCCGATACGCTGGTGTGCTTTGGTGGCGTAGTTCCGGGCACGTTTGACAAGATCAGTCATAGAAAGATCAACTCACGGATTCCACTAGTAACTCATCGCACACGTGTTCTGCAAAGCCCGAACCGGCCGCGGCATACAGGTTATAGGCAGCGTGCACACCCGCCTCCTGCAGAGACAGCAACTCGTCCGGGTACTTGGCGACAGCAGCCAGCTTGCCGGCATAGCCCAGGTCATGAAGCTGCCGTGCTGCAAACAGGTTTTCGTCATGCTTGGGCATGGTCAGCAGGACCAGCCTGACGCCGTGATGATCGAGGTCGATGCGGTCCCAGAAATCCACGTCCGTCGCGCTGCCCTGCATAACGCGGCGGCCACTGGCTTTCAGTTTTTCCACCGTTGCACTGTCATTATCGACACCCAGTACAGCGCCCCCCATGCGCTTGCGAAGCGTATCATAAGCAACACTGCCGATCCGCCCCATGCCAAATACCATCACCTCTGCATCGCCGGGTTCGATAGCCTCCTCCTCGCCAATACGCTGCGCAGACTCGAATGCCGCCAGCCTGGAGCGGAAGCCTGCGTACAGACGGTATGACGCGGTATTCAGTGGCGCTGCCACAATGAATGAAAGCGACAGCGCAATTGCTATAACGATCAACCACTGGCTGGGAATCCAGCCGGCTGAAACCGCTATTACAGCAACAATCAGACCGAACTCACTGTAGTTCGCCAGGTTAAGCGAACTCAGCAGCGACGTTCGAACGCGTAAACGAAAGCGTGACAGCAACACGAAAAACAGGGCTGTTTTGAAGGGCACCAGTAGTAAAAGCAACAGAGCGACCGATACCGCGTCGAGACTCAACGGGCCCGACAAACCGATGGTGAGAAAGAACCCGACCAGGAACAGGTCCTTGAATCCGAGCAACTGGCGGGCGAGGTCCGATGCCCCGGGATGACGGGCCAGCAGCACGCCCAGAATCAGAGCCCCCAGGTCACCCTTTACACCGACCAGTTCGAATACCTGTGCGCCGCCCAGCGCCAGCGTCAGACCAAACAGTATCTGCAACTCACCGTGCCCGCATTTTCTCAGCATTGCGTCCAGTACCGGCCGCAACGGAATCAGACCCAGCAACAGCAATGCCCAGACGGAGGGAACCTTGCCGGTTGATACCGCAAGAAACAACACTGCAATAATGTCCTGGATAATCAGGATACCGATTGAAATACGGCCGTACAGCGAACCCATTTCGCCCTTCTCTTCCAGCACCTTGACGGCGAACACCGTGCTGGAAAAACTCAGGGCAAAGGCAATCAGGACAACCGCATGGACATCCAGACCCGCAAACAATGACAGGCTGGCAAAACTCAGGGAATAAATTATTACGCTGGCCACCGTTACGGCAATAGCCATATGCAGGCTGGCCACTGCCCAGACCTGCGGCATCAGCAGGTTGCCCACCCGCAACTTCAGGCCAATGGAGAACAACAGCAGGGTGATACCGATCTCCGAGAATTCAGTCAGGGTTTGCGTAACGCGGCCGCCGGCGCTGAACAGAACAAATCCCGCGACCAGGTAACCGACCAGCGGCGGCAGACCGACAAAACGTGCCCCCAGGCCCAGAATAAAAGCAATGC
>CAZWJB010000177.1:0-3479 GCA_964634485.1 uncultured Thiohalobacter sp.
CCTTGCTGACACCCAGCGCCAGCGCCGATGCACCCGCCACAAAGATGGAAGAGTAAGTACCTACAAATACACCGACAATCAGTGCCAGCGCAAATGAGTGAATAATTTCACCGCCAAGGAAGAACAACGCGAACAATACCAGCAGGGTCGTCAACGAAGTCATAATGGTGCGTGACAGGGTCTGGTTGATCGAGGTATTCATTATCTGCTGCGGCGTGCCCTTGCGCATCTTGCGGAAGTTTTCGCGGATACGATCAAATACCACGATGGTATCGTTCAGCGAGTAACCGATTACCGCCAGAATCGCTGCCAGTACCGTCAGGTTAAACTCGACCTGCAGCAGCGAGAATACGCCCAGGGTAACAATTACATCGTGCACCAGGGCAGCTACTGCGCCCACCGAAAAGCGGTATTCGAAACGCAACGCGACATAGATCAGGATGCCAATCAGTGCATACAGCACGGCGAGACCGCCCTGCTCTGTCAGCTCCTCGCCAACCTGCGGGCCGACGAACTCCACGCGCCGCATCTCCACTGCTGCATCAGCATTCTTCAGTGCGGCAAGCACCTCCTCACTGAGTTCGGCACTGGCGCGGTCTGCACGTGGCGCAATACGGATCAGCACATCGCGCGAAGTACCAAAATGCTGCACCTGCGCGTCGCCAAAACCGACCTCTTCCAGAACATCGCGGATACCGCCAAGACCGGCGGTTTCCGGGTAGGCAACCTCGATCAACGTGCCACCGGTAAAATCGATACCAAAGCTCAGGCCTTTGGTAAACAGGAGGGCCAACGAACCAATGATGAGAATCGCAGACAGGACGACGGCATGCTTGCGCTTGCCCATGAAATCGATCTGGAGGTTTTCACTGAGAATTCGCATATTGCTGGACTCCGCTTATACCGGCAACCGCTGCAAGCGGCGTCCACCGTAGATCAGATTAATCACTGCGCGCGTACCCACGATTGCCGTGAACATGGAAGTAATGATGCCCAGCGACAGGGTAACCGCAAAACCCTTGATGGGACCGGTACCGAAACTGAACAATACGATGGCCGCTATCAGCGTGGTTACATTGGCATCCGCAATGGTAGAAAATGCCTTGGCATAACCGGCGTGGATACTGGCCTGCGGTGTATTTCCATTGCGCAGCTCTTCCCGAATTCGCTCGAAAATTAGCACGTTGGCGTCAACCGCCATACCCACCGTTAACACGATACCCGCGATACCCGGCATGGTCAGTGTGGCCTGTAACATTGACAGCAACGCCACCACAAACACCAGGTTCAGCGTCAGCGCCAGATCCGCGATCAGCCCGAACACCTTGTAGTACAACGCCATGAAGATCAGCACCAGAACAAAACCGATGACGACCGACTGGAAGCCCTGCTCGATGTTCTCTGCACCGAGGCTCGGACCGACCGTACGCTCTTCAACAATCCGGATAGGCGCCGCGAGCGCGCCGGAACGGAGCAACAGGGCCAATTCATGTGCTTCCCGCGGACTGTCCAGGCCGGTGGTCTGGAACTGCCGGCCGAATACGCCGCGAATGGTCGCGACGCTGATGATTTCCTCTACCTTGCGGTTGGTGACTACCTGTTTACCATCCACCATGCGGGTGCTGGTTTTGTTTTCGATAAACAGCACCGCCATGGGTTTGCCGACACTCACCTTGGTGAACTCCAGCATTTTGCGCGCACCCTTACCATCCAGGGTAACCGAGACCTGTGGACTGCCGCTGTTGCTGTCAAAACCGGAGCGCGCGTTGACGATCTGGTCGCCGGTCGCGATATTGCGATTCTTCAACAGGTAGTAGCGACCATCCCGGTGTTTGTACAGGCTAGAGCCGGCCGGGATCTTGCCGTTACGCGCAGCTTCAACATCGTTTTTGGTATCCACCGCACGGTATTCCAGTGTCGCGGTCGCACCGAGAATGCGCTTGGCGGTCGCCGTGTCCTGAACACCCGGCAACTGTACCACCACACGCCGGTCACCCTGCTGTTGAACGATCGGTTCAGCCACACCCAGTTCGTTGACGCGGTTGCGCAGTGTGGTAATGTTCTGCTGCAGCGCAAGCTTGCGGATATCCCTTGCTTCTTGCTCGCTCAGCGTGATTTCCAGCACAGAACTGTCGCCTTCATCGACAGGCTTTAGTTGCAGCTCGCGGTATTCGTCATGAATCAGGTCGGAGCCTTTGTCACGGTCCTCAACGCTGCGAAACTTGATCACCAGTTTGTCGCCGGACTCCCGGATACTGGTATAGCGCAGCTTGGCCTTGCGCAAAACAGTGCGCAGATCGGAGGAATAACGTTGCATGGCTTTCTGGATCGCGGCATCCATATCCACTTCCATCAGGAAGTGCACACCACCACGCAGATCCAGGCCAAGGTACATCGGCAAGGCATTGATCGCCTGCAACCAGGCCGGTGTAGAGTGCGCCAGGTTCAGGGCAACGATATAGTCCGGTCCCAGCACATCCTTGAACAGGTCAGTTGCGGCCAGCTGGTCTTCAGTATTGTTAAAGCGGATCAACAAACCCCTATCGATCTCTTCCACAGATTTGCTGCTGATAGCGGCATCACCCAGTTTGCTTTCCAGCAGGCCCTGAATGGTGTCGTCCATGGTGGCATTGCGCCCGCCGGAAATCTGCACCGCAGGATCCTCGCCGTACAGGTTGGGTAATGCATAAAACAACCCGATTACCACCAATGCAATAATCAGCAGGTATTTCCAGGCCGGATACTGGTTCATGATTTGGACTAGCTCTGGTTCGTTATTGAATTACAGTTCTTTGGAAGTGCCCTTGGGCATCAGGTTGGCAACCGCCTGTTTCTGGATTTTGACTTCCACGTTGTCGGACACCTTGACCTGTACGAAATTTTCACCGACCTGGGTAATGCGCCCCAGCAGGCCGCCGTTGGTCACAATTTCATCGCCTTTGGCAAGGTCCGCGACCAGTTTCTTGTGTTCCTTGGCACGCTTGGTCTGCGGCCGGATCAGCAGAAAATAGAACACCACAAAAATAAGAATAAGTGGCAGAAAACTCATGAGAGGGTCTTGCGCCTCTGCGGAGGCTGCCATAGCGTCACTGATAAAGAAACCCATACCTGATTACCTTTTCCTCAAACCCCTGTCCTGCAAACCCTGACGAACTCCGGTCCGGGTGTGCAGAAAGGGATCTCTTGAATTTTAAAGCGCGCCATTATGGCACAGCCGGAGCCGATTGGTGCCTTTTTGTATAAAAATCCGCCACAAATTCGTCCACCCCCCCATCCTCGATGGCCTGGCGCACGCCGGACATGAGCTGCTGATAGTAGTGTAGATTGTGCACAGTATTCAGGTGCCCCCCCAGAATCTCGTTGCATTTGTCCAGGTGATGCAGGTAGGCGCGGCTGTAGTTGCGGCAGGTATAACAGCCACACGTCTCGTCCAGCGGCCGCGGATCATCGCGAAAACGGGCATTGCGCAGCCGCACGGT
>CAZWJB010000178.1:0-3451 GCA_964634485.1 uncultured Thiohalobacter sp.
GGTGACCGCTGGCAAGCCCTGGCCGACAAGGGCGCAAGTACCCAGCGTATGCTATGGGCCAGCACGGGCACCAAGAACCCGGCCTACCGTGACACCCTGTATATGGAGGAATTGATCGGTCCCGACACCGTCAATACAATACCACCAGCGACCATGGATGCATTCCGTGATCATGGCCAGCCACGCAGCAGCCTCGGCGAGCACGTTGAAACGGCACATGATGTGCTCAAAACACTGGCGGACTCCGGCATCTCCCTCGACAAGGCCACCGACCAACTGCTCAAAGACGGGCTCCGGCTGTTCGTTGAATCCTTCGACAAGCTGCTTGACGCCGTCGAAGTCGCCGGGAAGTCTGCCGGCCCCGGTATAGGGTTGCAGACGCCGAGTCTTCCGGCTGACCTGGACAAGAATGTCGGCGCCGTACTGGGTGACTGGCACGAGAACGGCAAGGTGCAACGTCTCTGGGCCCGGGATGCCTGGCTCTGGACCGGCATGGATGAAGCCAGGTGGCTGGACTGGCTCGAGGTTGCCCAGGACCAGATGGACCACATTGGAAACCTGACAAAAATCTTCGAGACGACCAAAGGCCATTATTTAAAGCACATAGTACTGCTGGGCATGGGCGGTTCCAGCCTGGCGCCGGACGTGCTGCGCAACACCTTCGGGAAGTTCGAGGATCACCCGGAGCTTCTGATACTGGATTCGACCGATCCGGCCCAGATCAGGCTGATTGAGGAACGCATCGACTACGCCCGGACCAAGTTTGTGGTATCCAGCAAGTCAGGCAGCACACTGGAACCGAATATCTTCAAGGAATACTTTTTCACCCGGGCTTCTGAAGCACTCGGCTCCGATAAAGCCGCAGCGAACATTTTTGTCGCCATCACCGATCCCGGCTCAAACCTGGAAAAACTCGCCAGGGCCGAAGGATTTCACCATATCTTTCACGGCGTAGCGGGTATCGGCGGGCGTTATTCCGCCCTGTCCAATTTCGGCATGGTCCCCGGCGCTGGTATGGGAGTGGATATCGTCCGTTTCCTCGACCTGACCATGATCATGGTCGAGGCATGCGCCGCCTGTGTGCCGGCGCGGGAGAATCCCGGGGTCATGCTCGGTGCAATTCTCGGTGCCGCGGGCAACAACGGCCGCGACAAGATAACCCTGGTCGCGTCCCCCGGCATCAGCAGCCTGGGCGCCTGGCTGGAGCAGTTGCTGGCCGAATCGACCGGCAAGGAAGGCAAAGGGCTGATTCCGGTAGACGGGGAAGCGCTGGCCGGCCCGGACCATTACGGTGACGACCGGATGTTCGTCTATCTTCGTCTTGCCGCCGAACCGGATGCGGCACAGGATGCGGCGCTCGAACAGCTGGCGCAGGCGGGTCATCCGGTGATACGCATCGATGTGCCCGACATCTACCACATCGGTCAGGAGTTCTTTCGCTGGGAGATCGCCACGGCGGTTGCGGGTTCCGTACTGGGCATCAATGCATTCAACCAGCCGGATGTGGAAGCCAGTAAACTGGTGACTCGCGAACTGACGACCGAATACGAGAAGTCCGGTTCCCTGCCAGCCGAAACCCCGATGTTTGAAGCGGATGGCATCGCGCTCTACACCGACGAGCGCAACGCGGCCGAGTTGCGCTCGTCGGCAGGAAAAGATGCCGGCCTGGCCGATTACCTGAAGGCGCACCTGGGTCGACTGGGCACAGGAGACTACTTTGCCATACTGGGTTATGTGAACCAGCTGAATCCGGCGTACGAGGCGTCGATGCAGGCTATTCGCCATGGCGTGCGGGACAAGTTCAAGGTGGCGACCTGTCTCGGCTTCGGCCCACGTTTCCTGCACTCCACCGGACAGGCCTACAAGGGTGGCCCCGATTCCGGCGTGTTTCTGCAAATCACCTGTGATGATGCGAACGACTTGCAGGTTCCGAACCACAAGTACAGCTTTGGTGTGGTGAAAGCAGCCCAGGCGCGGGGGGATTTCTCCGTGCTCGCAGAGCGCAAGCGACGGGCGCTGCGGGTTCACCTGGGAGAAGACACAGAAGCCGGACTCAAGCAGCTCGAAACGCTGATCGCCAGCGTCCTCGGATCCTGATCGAGCACGGCGGATTTCATAGACGATCACCACTGAATCAAGTTAATTGGAGGCATTATGCAACTAGGTATGTTGGGTTTGGGCCGTATGGGCGCCAATATGGTGCGCCGTTTGATGAATAACGGGCATGAATGTGTTGTGTTCGACCAGGACAAGGAGGTTGTCAAACAACTCACTGACGAAGGCGCCATTGGCGCTTCCGACCTGGACGACTTCGTTTCCAAGCTGGCCCCGCCGCGGCCGGTGTGGATGATGGTGCCGGCGGCGGTGGTGGATTCCGTGATCGAGGACCTGTCCAGCCGCATGTCCCCCGGCGACATCCTGATCGACGGTGGCAACTCCTGCTACAAGGACGACATCACCCGCGCGAAACACCTCGGTCCCAAAAAGCTCCACTACGTCGACGTCGGTACCAGTGGTGGCGTTTGGGGTCTGGAGCGCGGCTATTGCCTGATGATCGGCGGTGAGAAAGACATCGTCGAACACCTGGACCCCATCTTTTCCACCATTGCACCGGGCATGGGCGACATCGACCGAACCGCTGGTCGCAAGGGAGATCCTTCGGCTGCGGAGCGGGGTTACCTGCACTGTGGCCCTAATGGCGCCGGGCATTTCGTCAAAATGGTTCACAATGGCATCGAGTACGGCATCATGGCTGCCTATGCGGAGGGTATCAATATACTCAAGCATGCCAACGCAGGCAGTCAGCAGCAGGTTATCGACGCCGAAACCACCCCGCTGCGGAATCCCGAAGAGTTTCAGTACGACATCGACCTGGCCGACGTTGCCGAAGTCTGGCGGCGCGGCAGTGTCGTGGCGTCCTGGCTACTGGACCTGACAGCCATCGCACTGAGCGACGACAGTGAGCTGTCGGATTTCTCCGGTCGTGTTTCCGATTCCGGCGAAGGTCGCTGGACCAGCATAGCGGCAATCGACACCGCGACACCGGCGCCCGTGCTGACCGCCGCCCTGTTCAGCCGCTTCAGCTCCCGCGGCGAAGCCGACTTTGGTGACAAGCTGCTGTCGGCCATGCGCTTCCAGTTCGGTGGTCACCACGAGAAACCGGACGAAGGATCGTGAGCCAGCCGGATCAGTCCCTGGCGGCCCCACCAGCTGTCGTTGTTATTTTCGGTGCGGCGGGGGATCTGACCAAACGCAAGCTGATCCCCGCGCTGTTCAACCTGACAACACAGGGATTACTGCCTGCACAGTTTGCCATGGTCGGCACTGATCGCGTGGAGATGGACAGCGAGTCCTATCGTCAAACTCTCAGCGCTGAAATCGAATCCTATGTCGGTGAGGGTTTCAAGCAGGAGTTGTGGGATGCGAACGTCGGCAGGATCTATTACACGCC
>CAZWJB010000179.1:0-3441 GCA_964634485.1 uncultured Thiohalobacter sp.
AGGGTTAAGTTCTTCAAGAGCAATGACAGGACGTAGCCCGCTGCCTGTAAATCATATTTTACATTAATATATTTTTGTAACTTATTGTTATTTGGAGAAATAATGACGTGTATTAAGGATATTCAGGGCAGGGAAATTCTGGATTCCCGCGGCAATCCTACGGTAGAAGCCGATGTGCTTCTGGATGACGGCTCCATGGGGCGTGCTGCAGTACCTTCGGGTGCTTCTACCGGCACGCGGGAGGCGGTTGAGTTGCGTGACGGCGATAGTTCGCGCTACCAGGGAAAAGGGGTCAGCAAGGCTGTAGCCAATGTAAACGGTGAGATTCGAGATACTGTCGTCGGGCTGGATGCGGCGGATCAGGCGGGACTCGACACTGGAATGATCGAGCTGGATGGCAGTGATAACAAAGGCCGTCTCGGTGCCAACGCACTGCTGGCGGTATCGCTGGCGGCGGCGCAGGCGCAGGCGCGTTCGGATGACGTACCCCTGTATCGACACCTGGGTGACGACGATTCGTATCAGTTACCCGTGCCGATGATGAATATCATCAACGGCGGGATGCACGCCAATAACAGTGTTGATATACAGGAATTCATGATTCTGCCAGTGGGCGCAGGTAGTATTCGCGAAGCGGTGCGTTACGGTGCGGAAGTTTTCCACGCCTTGAAGTCTGTATTGAATGAGCGTGGCCTCAATACAGCGGTGGGCGATGAAGGCGGTTTCGCTCCGGACCTTTCTTCCAACGAGGCGGCTATCGAGGTTATTCTGGAAGCCATCGAAAATGCCGGTTTCAAAGCCGGGCAGGATATCTACCTGGGGCTCGATACAGCCAGTTCCGAGTTCTACAGGGATGGCAGGTATGTGCTCGCATCCGAGGGCAAGGAATTCGATGCGGCCGGTTTTATCGATTATCTCACGGCCTGGGTCGACCAGTACCCGATCCTGTCCATTGAAGACGCCCTGGATGAAAATGACTGGGACGGCTGGAAGCTGTTGACCGAGCAGCTTGGCAGTAGAATCCAGCTGGTGGGTGATGACCTGTTTGTCACCAATACCTCGATTCTGCAACGCGGCATTGACGAGAATATTTCCAATTCCATCCTCATCAAACCAAACCAGATCGGCACACTGACGGAAACGCTGGCCGCTATCGAACTGGCAAGCAGCGCGGGCTTTACCTCGGTGGTGTCACACCGCTCTGGCGAGACCGAGGATGTAGTGATAGCGGATATTGCTGTGGGCAGTGCGGCTACCCAGATCAAGACAGGGTCACTGTCACGATCCGATCGTGTTGCCAAGTACAATCGCCTGATGCGCATCGAGGAACAGCTGGGCGATGCCGCCAGTTACGCAGGTCCTGGTGGCTTTAAGCAGTTTGATGCCGGCTAGCCTCATCCCCTGATCTGTCATGCGATGGCTGGTCTGGCTGCTTGTCGTGTTACTGGTGCTGTTGCAGTACAAGCTATGGGTGGGTGACGGCAGCTTTGCCGAAGTCTGGGACCTGTATCAGCAGGTGGAGATGCAGCGTGATGAGAATCAGCAACTGCGTGAGCGCAACCAGGCGCTGGAGGCCGAAGTGCAGGATCTGAAGCAGGGGCTGGGGGCCATTGAGGAGCGTGCCCGGGAAGAACTGGGCATGATCAAAGAGGGTGAAACCTTTTACCAGATCATCGAAGAACCGGTGCAAACAGATGAGCAGCAGTAGCCCCGCGTCTTTCTGATGGAAAACAAACCCGCTTTCTGGGCCGTTGTTCCGGCGGCCGGTGCCGGTCGTCGTATGGGGGCATCGACACCCAAACAGTTTCTGGCGCTGGGGCAGCGCATGGTTCTGGAGCACAGCCTCGAGTCCCTGTGGAGTGCCATGGTGCTGGACGGGTTGGTGCTGGTCAGTCACGGTCACCCGGCACTGGCCTCGCTCATGGAACGGTATTTCGAGCAAAACCTGATCCGCGCCGACGGTGGCAGGGAACGTTGTCATTCGGTGTTAAACGGATTGAACGCCCTGTCGGAATTCGCGCAGGCGGACGACTGGGTGCTGGTACACGATGCAGCCCGCCCCTGTGTGCGCCAGCAGGACCTGCGCCTGTTGATCGATACACTGGCAGGCCACGCAGTGGGTGGTCTGCTGGGAATACCTGTTCATGACACCATGAAAAAAGCAGATGCTCAGGGTGTCATCATTGAGACAGTGGAACGTGACCCGCTCTGGCATGCTCATACACCGCAAATGTTTCGCTATGGTCTTTTGCAAGCGGCGCTGGTGAAAGCACTCGCAAACGGCTATGAAGTCACCGATGAGTCTTCAGCCATGGAGCACGCCGGGCACCGGCCGCTGATGGTTGAAGGTCATGCGGATAATATCAAGATAACACGGCCTGAAGACCTGCCACTGGCCGAATACTTTTTGCAACAACAGGGGCGCTTATGAGGATAGGTCAGGGCTTCGATGTGCACGCCTTTCAGGAAGGCGGCACGTTGATTCTGGGCGGTGTGGAAATACCGCATTCACACAGTCTGGCCGCGCACTCGGACGGTGACGTACTGCTGCACGCCCTGTGTGATGCACTGCTGGGTGCGGCAGCACTCGGTGACATCGGCCGGCACTTCCCCGATAGCGACAATACCTACCGTGGCATAGACAGCCGCGAACTGTTGCGCAAGGTCGTGGCGCAGCTCGATGCGCGTGGCCTGACGGTCAGCAATGCCGATCTGACGCTGCTGGCACAGGAGCCGAAGCTGGCGCCGCATGTTGACGCCATGTGCGACAATATCGCGCAGGATCTGCACGTGGATGCAGCGCGCATCAATGTCAAGGCAACCAGCACAGAACATCTCGGCTTTACCGGGCGCAAGGAAGGGCTCGCCGCCTTCGCCGTAGTCCTGCTGAATGAATGAACGTATTCCTCTGAGCTTGCCGCGCGCCTGCGGCGCTGCGCTCGGCCCTGCGACCATTCGCGCAGTCCCCGAAGATTTCCGGGTGACCGAAATCCCGCTCGTCGCGCCGGACGGCGAGGGCGAACACTGCTGGTTGTACATCCGCAAGCGCAACAGCAACACCTCCTGGGTGGCGGGCCAGCTTGCCACCTTTGCCGGCGTTTCACCGCGGGCCGTGAGTTATGCCGGCATGAAGGACCGTAATGCAGTCACCGAACAATGGTTCTCCGTGCACCTCCCCGGACGGGGCGATCCTGACTGGCAGGCCATCAGCAATGACGAATTCGAAGTGCTGACAGCAAAGCGTCACAGTCGCAAGCTGAAGACCGGTGCGCTGCGCGGCAACCGTTTCCAGTTGCGGCTGCGCGGGGTGGCTGCCGATCCCGCGCAGTTCGAAGCGCGGCTGGAACAGCTGAAACAAGGCGTGCCGAACAGTTTCGGACCACAGCGGTTCGGGCATGATGGTGACAACCTGGTACAGGCCGAACGCCTGCTGGCGCGGCC
>CAZWJB010000180.1:0-3380 GCA_964634485.1 uncultured Thiohalobacter sp.
GGGCCGGACGCGCCCTGTGACCTGGACCGGCTCGATAACAAGCTGGAAACCATGCGCTCACTCTGGCAACAGTACGGTGACTGCTACCGTGTGCATGCCCGGTCGCGTGCGGCGGATACCTGGGTGATCAATCATCCGGACTGGGTCAAACGCGTGCTGGTCAGCAATCATCGCAACTATACCAAGGGAGTCGGGATCGAACGCGTCCGGGTGTTGCTGGGCAATGGCCTGATGGCCAGTGAGGGTGAGCGCTGGCGCAGACAGCGGCGCATGTTGCAGCCGGGCTTTCACAAACCGAAGATCGCAGCTTTTTTCCCGATTTATTTTCAGCAGGCCACAGAACTCGCAGGGCGCTGGTTGCATTCTGCGCAGCAGGGCGAGCCGGTCGATATCACCGGGGCGGTGAGTGAGACCACCTTGTTTGCAGTGCTGCAGGCGCTGTTTTCCGAAGATCTTCTTCGCCTGCAACAGGCGCGCGGCTACAACCCGTTCCAGGTCGTTAGCGCCGACAGCAACCGTGATCTGCAGTTTGCGATGAAGTTCCGTGCGCTGGGCAAGCTGGTACAGGAAGTGATGGATGCACGCCGCCGCGAAAACCGTTTCCCTGCCGACCTGTTGTCGCATTGTATGCTGGCGCGCGATAAGGCCACTGGCGAACCGATGCCGGACAAATTGCTGATCGATGAAATACTCACACTGGTTGTTGCCGGGCACGAGACAACGGCGGCCTCACTGAACTGGGTCTGGTATTTGCTGGCCTGTCATCCGGATGTATACGCACAGGTGTCTGAAGAGGCGCAGCGCCTGCCGATGGACAGGGTGCCTGACTGGCAGGTGCTGGATAGCCTGGTATGGATCCCACGCGTCATCAAGGAGTCTTTGCGCCTGTACCCGCCCGGCTGGTTGTATACCCGTCGGGCGCTGGAGGAGGACCGCTTCGGCGCCTGCCAGGTTCCGGCGGGAGCAGACCTGTTTATCTGTTCCTACCTGCTGCACCGTCATCCGGATTTCTGGGATAATCCTGAAGCATTTATGCCGCAACGGTTTGCGCCGCAGCAGGAGGCCAGTCGTCATCGTTATGCCTATATTCCCTTTTCCGCCGGACCCCGGCACTGCATCGGTGAATCGTTTGCCATGACGGAAATGATGATCCATCTTGCAGTACTGGCGGCGCGGATCCGTCCGCAGACTATCGCTCCCCCGCCTGTTGAACCTGAAACAGGCGTTAACCTGCGTCCACGCGACAACCTGTTCCTCACGTTAAGGCCTGCAGGCTAGATAGATGGGTTCGGTCGATGTTCTCGCTGATGTACTCCAGGCGCAATCCGCCGGCGATGCGGGTATACGTTTTCTGCAAAGTGGTGGTCGTGAATCCCTGGTGTCCTGTGCCGAGCTGCTGGCGCGTGCCAGTGGGCTGCTGGCCAGATTCCAGCGGCAGGGTTTGCAGCCGGGGGATCCGGTTATTCTGTTTGTGCGCAACCCTGTCGCCTTTATCGATGCCTTCTGGGCCTGCCAGTTGGGTGGACTGGTCCCCGTGCCCCTGTCAGCCGGGGTATATACAGAATACCTGCATAAACTGCTGAGCGTCATGTCCGGATTCCCCGCGCCGTTCCTGTTCACCGAGCGCGAACTGCTGCAACGCCTGCACAATGTGGACGATAGTAAACACACCTCCGCTCAGCGCGTCTGTCTGCTGGAGGATATTGAGCAACTGGACGCCGGGGGCGTACTCCATCCTGCGCAGCCCGGGGATACGGCATTGATCCAGTTCTCCTCGGGTTCAACCAGCGAGCCCAGGGGTGTGGTGCTTAGCCATGCGAACCTGTTAGCCAACATCAGGGCGATCAGCAATGCAGCAGCGATCTCAACAAACGATTCCACCTTGAGCTGGATGCCGCTGAGCCACGACATGGGCCTGGTTGGCTTCCACCTGGTGCCGTTATTTAACGGTCTGAATCAGGTGCTGATGGATACCGAACTGTTTATCCGCCGCCCGGCGCGCTGGCTGGACAGCGCGCACCAGTATCGTAGCACTCTGCTGTGTTCGCCGAACTTTGGTTATCAACACTACCTGAAGTCTGTTGCACAGCCGACAGACCCTCCTGACCTCAGCGCAGTGCGTTTGATTTTTAACGGCGCAGAGCCGGTGTCTGCATCGGTGTGCCGTGAGTTTGCACAACGGCTGGCGCCGGCTGCCTTGAGTGACAGTGTATTTTACCCGGTGTATGGCCTTGCCGAGGCCAGTCTGGCGGTGACGTTTCCTTCGCCGGGGCAGGGTATTCAATCACTGAAGGTTTCAGCGCACAAAATGTCGGTCGGTGATCGCGTTGAGCCGGGCGTGCCTTCCGGGCGCTGCGTGGAGCTGGTGTGTCTTGGCCATGCCGTTGACGATTGCGAGTTACGAATTTGTGATGGCAAAGGTTCGGTGTTGCCAGACAACAGCATAGGTCACGTGCAGATCCGCGGCGCAAATGTAACCCGGGGTTACTACCAGTGCCGCGAATGCGATGCGGCTGCGTTTATCGATGGCTGGCTGGATACCGGTGACCTTGGTTTTATGAATGAGCAGGGATTGTTTATTACCGGCCGTGCCAGGGACATCCTGTTTGTCAGCGGGCAGAACTGGTACCCGCAGGATATCGAGCAGCTGCTGCAGCAGGCCACCGCCTTGCAGGCAGGCAAGCTGGCCGTCACCGCGGTGCGCGACCCGGCCAATGCCGAAGATCTGCTGCTGGTGTTTGTTCAGTTTCGCCAGCAGGCGGCTGCTTTTGTCGATTGCGTTCGGCAGGTGCAGAGCGCATTAGCCGAACATACCGGTTTGCATGCCCACGCGGTAATACCGGTAAAGCGTATTCCCCGTACCACCAGTGGCAAACTGCAACGCTACCGGCTGGCAGAGGCATTTGAACAGGGTGAGTACAGCGATGTTCTGGCCTCCCTGCAATCACTCCTGGAAAATACCGGGAGTGCATCGGCCGGGAGTGATGTCGGGCAGCAACTGCTCGATGTGTGCAGGCAGGTGTTCCCCGACAAGAACATCAAGCCTGACCAGAATCTGTTCGAGTTGGGTGCGGACTCATTGATGCTGGTGAAAATCCACGAAGAAATCGACGCGCGCTTTCCTGGGACGGTGGAGGTCACGGATTTATTTGAGTACCCAACCATCAGCGCACTCGCCGGCTATATCACTACCCACAACCGCCCTGGTACGGTAACCTAAACCGGACTCCGGGCCTGAATAACGGCGATAAAGTCCTTGCCGAAGCGCGCCAGCTTCTGTTCGCCGATGCCGGTGATACCACGCATTTCATCGTTGCTAACGGGTCGGCGGCTTGCCAGCTCGCGCAGTGTACTGTCGTGAAAGATGACATACGGCGGCA
>CAZWJB010000181.1:0-1213 GCA_964634485.1 uncultured Thiohalobacter sp.
TTTTCCTTACCGCTGTTATCCAGCGCGACGTATTCGAAAGCACCCATGGCAGTCCGCAGCGTCAGCCTTCCTGGCTTACTCGTAGCACTTCTTCAACAGTAGTCTCACCCGCCAGCACGAGCCGCCAGCCATCCTGACGCATACCCGGGGAGCTCTGTCGTGCATGCGCTTCAAGTTGCTGTTCGCTGTCGCCGTCGTGAATTCTGGTGCGCATTTCATCGTCAACACCGACCACTTCGTAGATACCGGTTCGCCCCTTGTAGCCCAGCTGACTACAGTCGGCGCAGCCGACTGCGTGATACAGGGTAGGCGGATTGGACGCATCGACACCCAGCATCTCACAGTCGGCCTCCGTTGCGGTATAAGGATCTTTGCAATTCTCGCACAATACGCGCACCAGCCGCTGTGCAAGGACGCCAATCAGGCTGGAAGACAACAGGAAGGGTTCGACACCCATATCCCGCAAGCGGGTTACCGCACCCACCGCACTATTGGTATGCAGCGTGGAAAACACCAGGTGACCGGTAAGACTGGCCTGCACGGCAATCTCCGCTGTTTCCAGGTCGCGAATCTCGCCCACCATGACCACGTCCGGATCCTGGCGCAGGATGGCGCGCAAGCCGCGCGCGAAACTCATTTCGACCTTGGTATTTACCTGGGTCTGACCGATTCCGTCCAGGTAATACTCAATGGGATCCTCGACCGTCATTATATTCCGGCGCTTGTTATTGAGACGCTCCAGCGCCGCATACAGTGTTGTGGTTTTCCCCGAACCGGTCGGGCCGGTGACCAGCACGATACCGTGCGGCCTCCGGATAAGCTCATCAATAACATTGCGGGAGTCGGCGGCCATACCCAGGTGTTCCAGATCCAGCCGCCCGGCCTGCTTGTCCAGCAAACGCAATACCACTCGTTCGCCATGGCCAGAGGGCAAGGTGGAAACACGCACATCGACGGCACGCCCGGCTACGCGCAACGAAATCCGTCCGTCCTGCGGCAGCCGCTTTTCGGCGATATCGAGTTTGGCCATTACCTTGATACGTGATACCAGTATCGGCGCCAGCACACGCTGTGGTTCCAGCACCTCGCGCAAAACACCGTCAACGCGGAAACGCACTACCAGCCTGTTTTCAAAGGGTTCGATATGAATGTCCGAGGCGTTTTCCTTTACCGCCTCGGTCAACAGGGCATTGATGAGACGAATGATGGGGGC
>CAZWJB010000181.1:1313-3356 GCA_964634485.1 uncultured Thiohalobacter sp.
TCCGACACCAGCACCCGGTGCCGCTTGGCGAACATAAAGGGAGGGCGCCTGTCAGTGACTTCTGTCGCTTCAGCTTCAGGCGCCTGTGCAACGCTCTCCGCTTCGCTATTGCTCATCGGCGTCAACACTGGTCGCCTTTTCGGCCGCTGTTGCGGCAGCAGGCGCCTCGAACGGGGGCGGCAACTCCAGCATTTCCTCTATAACCGGCAAAAGGGGTGCACCCTTGCCTGACATCAGGGGCACGCCTTCATTGTCTTTTTCGATCTGCATGGCGCGCATATAGCTGTACTTGGCGTTCGAATAACGGTCGGCTGCTTCGTTATCCCTAATTATAGTCGGGTGCAGGAAGACCATTAAATTGATCTTGTCCCGGTTAACGCTCTTGGAACGAAACAGCGCGCCAAGATAGGGAATATCCCCCAACAGGGGCACTTTCTGCTCGCTTTCCCGGACCCGGTCCTCTATCAGCCCGCCCAGCACCACGAGGTGGTTATCATCTACCAGTACGTTGGTCTTGATATTGCGTTTGTTGGTAATAAGATCCACCGCCTGCGCATCATTGGAAATCGAGGAGACTTCCTGGGTGATCTCCATGACAATGGAGTTACCCTCGTTGATCTGCGGCTTCACCTTGAGTGTAATACCCACGTCTTCGCGCTGCACTGTCTGGAAAGGATTGACCGACCCTGAAGCTGCACCGGTATTGGAGAATGAACCCGTAACAAACGGCACATTCTGGCCAACGATAATTTCCGCCTCTTCGTTATCCAGGGTCAACAGCGAAGGCGTGGATAATATATTCACATCAGAGTCTCCGGCCAGTGCATTGACAACCGCGGCAAAGTTGACGCCGCCGCCGCCAAGCTTGCCAACCCCGAAAGACAGGCCCGGTGTCAACGGTACCAGCTGCTGATCGATAACCCCTTGTCCAATCGCGGCCAGATTGGTGCCGGTATTGGTGAAATTGGTGCCGCCGATCGGGGTCGTAGACCCGCTAAAATCAAAGACCGCCCACTGGATGCCCAGTTCACGTGCCCGGTTCTCAGCGATTTCAGCGATAATGGCATCCACCAGCACCTGCGCACGCCGGATATCGAGTTGACGAATCACCGCCTCCAGCGAGCGCATCAGTGCCGGTGGCGCCGTTATGACCAGTGAGTTGGTGGCTTCATCCGCCTGGATATCCAGCTGCTTGCCTGTATTTCGAGCAACCGCTGCCGCGCCTTTCTTGGTTTCCTCAGCCTGGCTTTCCCCGACACCGCGCAACACCTCAACCAGGTCAGCCGCCGTGGCGTACTTGAGGTAGATCACCTTGGTGTTGCCACCGCGCTCCAGTGGTGTATCCAGATGCGAGATAATGGCGCGCAGACGCAAGCGATTCGATCGATCCCCACCGAGCAGCACGCTGTTGGTACGTTCGTCCGCCACCAGCGCCTGCTGCTGGGCGGCTCCTTTTGCCTGTCCCGGTTGTGCCCGACTGATAGCAGTCAGAATACGTACAACTTCCGCCGCCGATGCATATTCCAGACGGATTACTTCGATCTCGCTGTCGCTGACCTTGTCGATGCGGCGAATGATATTCACCAGTCGCGAAACATTTTCGGCACGATCCGACATGATCAGCACATTGGTCGCCGGGTATGCGGCAAGATGGCCCTGCTGCGGGACCAGCGGCCGCAAAATGGGTACCAGCTGTGCGGCTGCCACGTTGTCGACCTGCACAACACGCGTAACCATCTCGTCGCCGTGCCCCGGTGCATCATCGTCGACACTGGGAATAGCATCCTGCTTGGCACTGACGTCAGGCAGAATCTTGATAACGGGCCCGCTGGGAACAGCGGCAAAACCGTGCACCTTCAGGATCGACAGGAAGACCTGGTAGACCTCTTCAGTGTCCATGGCACGCGAGGAAATGACCGTGACCTTGCCCTTTACCCGCGGATCTACAATAAAGTTTTTACCCGTCACCTCGGCAACTGTACCGATCAGGGCATTGATATCCGCATCTTTCAGATTCAGGGTAATGGTTTGTGCAAACAGCGG
>CAZWJB010000182.1:0-3330 GCA_964634485.1 uncultured Thiohalobacter sp.
TGCATCAGGGTCAGGCACTTCAGTTCTGCCGGCGCGACAGCGATACCGCCCGCGAGGATATGCAGCGCATGCTGGATGATCTGAAGCAGCGGATTCCCGGGACGCCCAGAGGCGGTTTGTACTATTCCTGCCTGGGCCGGGGACAGGACCTGTTCGGTGAAGACTCCGCTGAACTAAAAATGATCGAGGAAACCCTTGGTAATTTTCCGCTGGTAGGCTTTTTTGCCAACGGTGAAATTTTCAACGACCAGTTGTACGGATACACAGGCGTATTAACGGTTTTCAACTGACCTGTACTACGCATATAACCATGCTGAATGCCGCACAAAGACGAAACCTGTTTACCGCCCTGTGTATTACCACGATCACACTGACGGCCTGTACGCTGAAAAAGGCGGATATCACGAAGGAGCAGGCAACCGTAGACTATAACCTGTTGCTCACGCTGCCGGATGAACCTGTTTCCTGGCACCGCAGCGTCAAGCCTGTACTGGAACACCGCTGTATCGTTTGCCACGGCTGTTACGATGCCCCCTGTCAGCTGAAACTCTCCTCCGATGAGGGCATCAAACGCGGTGCCAGCAAAGTAAAAGTCTATGACGGCACCCGGATCACCGGCATCGAACCCACACGCCTTATGATCGACGCCAAAACTACACAGGAATGGCGTAACAAGGGTTTCCACGCGGTGCTCAACGAGGGCGATGCAACACCCAGACAGAACCTGGAACAATCCGTGCTCTATCAGTTGTTACGCCTGAAGCAACTCCACCCACAGGCGCGCGTCGGTATGCTGTCGGATGATTTCGACCTTGCGTTGGACCGTGAGCAGGTCTGTCCGGAACGCGATGAGTTTCAGGACTATGCGGACAGGCACCCGCTGTGGGGTATGCCCTATGCCATGCCCAACCTGAGCGACGAGGATTACAACACACTGGTGCAATGGCTGGCCCAGGGCTCACCGGTTCCGCCGGCAGCTGCACCGACACCACAGGCGTTAGAACAGATGGAGCAGTGGGAACGGTTTTTCAACGGCAGCAGCCTTAAGGAAAAGCTGGTTAGCCGCTACCTCTATGAACACCTGTTTCAGGCGCATATCCACTTCGCCGATTCACCGGCGCGTGAATTCTACCGGCTGGTCCGTTCCACTACCCCGCCCGGTCAGGCCATTGACGAAATACCGACCATCCGTCCCTACGATGATCCCGGTGCGACACCCTTCTATTACCGGATGCAGCCCTACCACGCCTCGATCGTGGCCAAAAACCATGTCGTGTACGAGCTCTCGCCACAGAAGATGGCACGCTACCGACAGCTGTTCCTGGATCCCGGCTACGAGGTCAAAAACCTGCCCTCGTACGAGTCCCATATAGCCTCGAACCCGTTCAGGGCATATGCAGCCATTCCGCCCGATTCGCGTTATCGTTTCCTGCTGGATGACGCCCGCTTCTTTATCGAGGGCTTTATCAAGGGGCCTGTATGCCGCGGACAGATTGCGCTAAATGTCATCGAAGACCAGTTCTGGATTTTCTTCTTTGACCCGGACCATAATCTGATAACCGCAGACGCGGATTTTCTGAACAGTGTTTCCGGTGATCTGGAAATGCCATCGGAGCGTGGCAATACGCTGAAACTGTTTGCCGCATGGACAGAATACTGGGGCAAGCTGAATGGCTACATGAATGCCAAACAGGCGTTTTTTCAGCAAATGCCGCAACAGGACCTGGATCAGGCGCTGGACTTCATCTGGGATGGAGACGGCAACAACCCCAATGCCGCCCTGACTGTGTTCCGGCACTTCGACAGTGCCTCGGTCAGCTTTGGTCTGGCCGGCGACTATCCGGAAACGGCCTGGGTAATTGATTACCCGCTGCTGGAGCGCATCCACTACCTGCTGGTAGCGGGATTCGATGTGTACGGCAACGTTGGACACCAGGTGAATACCCGGCTGTACATGGATTTTCTCAGGATGGAAGGCGAAGATCATTTCCTGGCGTTCCTGCCGGTCAACCAGCGCAAGGTGATCCGGGATTCCTGGTATGTCGGTATTCGTAGCGATCTGGAGAAGTACCTGCACGCGCCCAGCGAGTGGCTGGAAAAGGAAGTCGTGACCGGTTATCAAAGCGACGATCCGCAAACCGAGCTGTACCGGCATATCGAACGCAGACTGGGCTCCATGGCCGGACCCGCGGACTACCTGAACCGCTGCCGGTCCCGACCCTGCCGGTTCCCTGCGACAGACAGCGCCGCGCTGCAGGCGGATACTGCGATGGCGGGAGTGGCTGATATCGAGGGGAGCATCCTGGAGGTCTTTCCGGATCTCACATTTGTAAGAGTCAGGACCAGGGGTGAAACGAAACAGGACCTCGCCTATACACTGATACACAACAAGGCCTACATGAATATAAGCTCCATGTTCGCAAACGAGGATGACCGTAAACTTGACGACCGCCGCGACCTGGAGCACGACACCATATCGGTTGTTAAAGGGCTGCAAGGCTCCTACCCCAATTTCTTCTTCGAAATCGAGTTGTCGCAGGTCGACGATTTCGCCGAGCGCTACGCAGCCATCAGCAACCGTAAGGATTACGAGCGCTTCGTAGGACTGTTCGGTGTGCGCCGCACCCGTTCCGATTTCTGGGATACGGCAGACTGGTTCCAGGATTATTACACCTCACAGCAACCGGTACTCTCCGGTCTGTTTGACCTGAACCGATACCGCAACCGCTAGAGCCTGTCGGTGACCGAGCGCCTGATCTTTGACGCTTGAAGTAACTTGCGCTTCGGGCATCGCCATCTATACTCTTACCGAGGTCACCGGTATCCGGGCCGGAGGGTTGTGTATGCGCGCCGTCCGGCCAGATCCAGAACACCATCATTTTGTCGCCGAAGGCAGCGGAATGGCAGCGACAAAAATATACTTCAAGTCTGAGGAAACCCGGCACACCTGCCTGATGGCTCTGCCGGACGACACCAGTCTCTATGCCAGGGGCGACCCGCCAGAACATTGTTGACCATGCACTACCTGATGCAACACATTGAGCAATACCTGATGTCCTGTCGCGAACTGAAAGCCTTCTGTTCGCAGAACGGCTGGATCGACAACAACACCCTGTGTTACGAAATCCTCGAAGAAAATGACCATCACATCATAGCCTTTGTGCAGTTCGAGGAGGTCATCATGGAAAGTTCCGGCGGCATTACCGGCCGCATCCCTTGCCAGGGAAAGCTGTGTTTAACACTGGACCACTACGGGCAGGTCAGCCAGGCCGAACTGCTTTGAACCTGCGCCAACCGGCCGGGTCTACACTTAACAGGCAACGATCCCGC
>CAZWJB010000183.1:0-3271 GCA_964634485.1 uncultured Thiohalobacter sp.
GCAGCCGTGAAACCATTGACAGCCTGTTCGAAACCGAGTCGATCCCGGCCTTTTACTAATGCGTACGTTGCTTAGCCGACATAGTGTTTAATAGAACCCGGGTATGGAGCGGATTCCGGAACCTGAACTCATGGATGACCCCGCACAGGCGCTGGCCTATGCGCGTGCCGATTTCAGCGAACCACATAACCACTTCATCGACCTGATCATCCAGCACTTCGGTGCCTCGCTTGGCGGAACCGTTCTGGATCTTGGTTGTGGGCCGGGTGATATCTGCCGGCGTTTTGCGCGGCGCTTTCCGGATTGCCGGATTCATGGGGTCGATGCGTCTGCTGCCATGCTGGATCTGGCACGAACGGATACCAGAGCCCAGTCTCTGGAAGGGTGTATCGCATATTTTCCTGGCTATCTGCCGGAGGCGTCGCTGCCTCTGAAGCACTACGACATGCTGATATCCAACAGCCTGCTACACCACCTTGAAAACCCCACAAGCCTGTGGAAGAGCATTACCGACTATGGCCATCCGGGCAGCATGGTTTTCGTTATGGATTTACTGCGCCCTGAAAATCGTGAACAGGCCGGGCACCTGTTAAGGGAATACGCGGGGAATGAACCCGAAGTGCTACAGAAGGACTTCCTTAACTCTCTACTGGCCGCCTACCGTCCCGACGAGGTGAAGATACAACTGGCGCAACAGGGGCTGGATCAGCTCCGGATTGAAGTGGTCAGCGACAGACACTTCGTTGTCTCCGGCACCTTATAAAACGCCGTCGCGCAATCTCCAGGCGGACCGACCCGATTCGTCTATCAGACCACGCTTCAGCAACCATTGAAAGGCATCTCCTGCATCCCTTTCAAACCAGGCGCGCGCCGAACCCAGACGGAAACTGTAGCCCCAGGCATCCATGTCCTGCATCAGTCGATCACGTCCCACCGACGGCAGATATCCGGCCAACAGAATCTGCAGGCAACATACGCCGTTTTCTTCATCATAATCGCCACCGGCGTCGGTATGCAGACCATTACGCCGGTCGGGCGTCATACAGACATAGTGACAGGCTTCGTGAAGTATGGAATGAACGGGCGTGTCGGCGCGCACCAGCAACCTGTTTTCGATCAAGCCCGCTTCCTCGTCGCCCCAGAAGCTACCGGGAATCGCTGTCCCGGTCCCGACCTGCTCACACACCAGACCGTACTTCCCCAGCAAACCGTTCATGGACGGCAAACCGACCTGTGTCAACCGCAGAACATCCGCCAACTGCCTGACTTGCTCGTGACTCATGAGTGTTGTACTTCGAAATACGCACACGGAACGCGATTGTTCATACCATGAATTCTGGTCTGCTTAAGCCATGCTTGCAAATTACCCGGTACTCCGTACTCTTCCGCTATGGAACTGTCATTCAGCAAAATGCACGGCCTGGGCAATGACTTCGTGGTTATTGATGCCATTAACCAGTCCGTTGATCTGACTTCAGCACAGGTTCGCCACATTGCCGACCGCCGGCTGGGCGTCGGCTGCGACCAGCTGCTACTGGTAGAACGCTCAGAACAGGCCGACACCGAATTCTGTTACCGGATTTTCAACGCCAACGGGAAGGAGGTAGAGCAGTGCGGCAACGGGGCGCGCTGTTTTGCCCGTTTCGTAAGGGACAAGGGCCTCAGCGATGCAAGCAGGATCCCGGTGCAAACTCCGGCGGGTCGAATTGAGTTAATCATCCAGGACGATGAACGAATCATCGTCGACATGGGCGTACCTCGCCTTGAACCGGATGATATCCCGTTTCAGGCGATGGTGCGCGCTCCTCTCTACGCGCTCTCTGTAGCGGGCGAAACAATAGAACTCGGCGCGGTGTCCATGGGTAATCCGCACGCGGTGCTGGAAGTCCCGCATGTTGATACAGCACAGGTGGCAAAGCTTGGGCCACATATTGAAGCCCATTCACGCTTCCCCAATCACGTCAACGTCGGCTTTATGGAAGTCGTCGACCGGGGCCGGATTCGCCTGCGCGTGTTCGAGCGGGGGGTTGGAGAAACCCTGGCCTGTGGTTCGGGTGCCTGTGCTGCGGTTGTGGTGGGCAGGATACGGGGTGAACTGGATGAAACGGTAAACGTTGAACTACGTGGTGGTGATCTTGTGGTAAGCTGGGCGGGCGACAATAGTCCGGTATTGATGACGGGGCCCGCCACATTTGTTTTTGAGGGGGAAATACAAATATGACAACGACATCCAGTGCTGAAACCCAAATCAGTGAGCCCGACGCCGAACAGGTTTCCGCTTTTCTGAAACAGCACCCCCACTTTTTCGCTGATCACCCTGGACTGCTTGCCGAAATCCAGTTAAGCCACTCGAGCGGTTCCGCCATCTCGTTAATCGAACGCCAGGTCCAGGTACTGCGCGACCAGAACCAGGGCCTGAAAACAAAATTGCTGGAGCTGGTCGATGTCGCCCGCGATAACGACCGGCTTAACGAGCGCATGCACCAGATGACACTGGATCTTCTGCAGGCAAGCTCGCTGACCGATTTACTGGATACCCTGGAGAACCATCTGCGCAATGAATTCAGCGCCGATACCATTACCCTGCATCTGCCCGGGCTGGACGAAGTACGCCAGCGGGAAACCGGCGCAACAGATCTTATCATTGACGACACGCTGAAAGCCCTGTTTCCCGGCCCGTTCTGCGAAGACAAACCCCAGTGTGGCCGCCTCAAACAAGAGCAGCTGGACTTTCTTTTCCAGGACCAGGCTGCTGCGATCGAATCAGCCGCTGTTATTCCGCTGGGCGAACATGCGGAGGCCGGCCTGCTCTCCATTGGCAGCCGTGAAGTGAACCGCTTCAGCTCCAGTATGGGTACACTGTTTCTGAGCCATCTTGGAGCGCTGCTGGCATGCCTGTTGAACATGCACCGCTGAGCCTGGTACAGAACCCGTGCAAACGGACGAGTTAGCGCGTTTAACCGAGTTTGAGTGTCACCTGCGTGATGAAAGACAACTGTCACCTCACACCCTGAGTAATTACCGCCGCGACCTTCTTTCCGTGGTCCGGTTTTGTGATGAGCAGGGCATTTCACGCTGGCATGCGCTGCACCCGCAGCAGGTACGCGCCTTTGCCGCGCAGGTCCACCGGAAGGGTCTGGGAGGTCGCAGCATCCAGCGCCGGCTTTCGGCGCTGCGCAGCTTCTACCGCTACCTTATCAGGCAGGGTGTATTGAACCATAACCCCGCGCAGGATATCCGCGCACCCAAAACACCACGCAAGCTGCCCCAT
>CAZWJB010000184.1:0-3269 GCA_964634485.1 uncultured Thiohalobacter sp.
ATGCAGGTGGGCGCACTGCTGGGCGGTGCGGTTATCACCGAAACCATATTCAACTGGCCCGGTATCGGCTCGCTGCTGATAGAGTCGATTCAACGGCGCGATTACCCGGTAGTACAGGCCTGTGTGCTGGTGATCAGCCTTGCCTACGTGATGATTAATCTGCTAACGGATCTGCTTTACGCCTGGGTGGATCCACGTATACGGCTGGAGCATACATGATAAGGCCCGTCTGGCCCGCGGTGGTTTTGCTGTTATGGGCGCTGGTGGCGTTAACGGCAAGCTGGTTGCCCTTGCAACCTGACCGGATTGCACTCGAGGCTATCCTGCAGGGACCGGCGTTGCAGTACTGGCTGGGCGCTGATGACCTGGGCCGCCCGGTATTTGACCGCATGTTGATTGGAGCCCGAACCTCGTTCCTGGTTGCCGGCTGGGTTGTGGGTCTGTCGGTCGTAACCGGAACATTGTTGGGAAGTACTGCCGCCTATCTTGGCGGTGTCTGGGATCGTGCCCTGGTCATGATAATCGATATCTTCATGGCGTTTCCGGGCATACTGCTGGCCATAGCGCTGGCCGGCCTTTTGGGCCCGGGTATAGAAAATCTGGTATTTGCACTGACACTGGTTGGCTGGGTAGGCTACGCACGGCTGGCACGTGCCCAGGTGCTGTCGGTGAAACGCCGCGAACACGTGGTCGCGGCACAGGCGCTGGGAACCGGAACAGTGCGCATTGTTATGCGTCATCTTGTTCCGCTGATCAGTGCGCCGCTGGTGGTGGAAGCAACATTTGGTGTTGCGGCTGTGGTGGTTGCGGAATCCGGCCTGTCCTTTCTCGGGCTCGGCGTGCAGCCGCCCGAGGCCTCATGGGGCAGCATGATACGTGACGGTGTGCGCTACATGCTGGTAGCGCCGCACCTGGTGCTGGTACCCGGCGGGGCACTTTTTCTGGTGGTATTGAGCGTTAATCTACTGGGTGATCGTTTACGCGACTACCTGGATGTGCGTAGCATAAGGCGAACAGCAGAGCAGGGGACTGACAAATGAGTATCGGACCGGTAATGGCTGACGTACGGGGCCTGGAGTTGCAGGCGGACGAGCGTGAACTGTTGCAGCATCCGGCTGTGGGCGGCGTGATCCTGTTCAGCCGTAATTATGAGTCGCCGCAACAGGTTCATCAGCTGGCCGGTGACATACACAGCCTGCGTCAGCCACCCTTGTTACTGGCTGTCGACCAGGAGGGCGGACGTGTACAGCGTTTTCGCGATGGTTTCTTTCGTCTGCCGCCGGTCGGCCAGCTGGGTTCGATCTACGCAAAGGACAGTAACAAGGCATTGCTGCTGTGCCAGGAAGCCGGCTGGTTAATGGCCAGCGAAGTGCTTTCTGTCGGTGTCGATCTCAGTTTTGCACCGGTACTGGACCTGGAGCTGGGTGTGTCTGCCGTCATCGGTGACCGGGCATTCCATCGCCAACCGGAGGCGGTTACTGAACTGGCGCTGGCCTACCAGCGTGGTATGCACGAAGCCGGTATGGCAACGGTGGGCAAACATTTCCCCGGGCACGGTGGCGTTGCTGCAGACTCGCATCACGCGCTACCCGAAGACGAACGTACACTGGCTGATTTGCAGTTGCAGGATCTGATTCCTTTTGAACGCCTGATACACAACGGCCTGAACGGGATAATGGCTGCGCATGTGCTGTATCCACAGGTGGATACCCAGCCAGCCGGTTTTTCCAGTCGCTGGTTAACCGGGGTGCTGAGAGAGTCCCTGGGCTTTCAGGGCGTGATATTCAGTGATGATCTCAGCATGGGGGGCGCCGAGTGGGCGGGAGATTATCCTGAACGCGCACGTGTAGCCCTGCAGGCAGGTTGCGATATGGTGCTGGTCTGCAATCAACCGCAGCACGCCATCGAGGTTATCGAATCTTTAACGAATCATAATGATCCGGCGGCGCATCTGCGCCTGGCCAGGATGCATGGATCGACGTTCCCCGATCGCAAGCAACTGCTGGCATCCAGACGCTGGCAGGCTGCCGTGTCGTTACTTGAGCAGAGCGAACCTGAACGCTGGCTGGATATGGACCTGGAGTAGAGTAGTGGATACCCAATCAACCGTATTGAAATTAATTAGCGAGTGGACCGGTGCGAACACCTGGATGATCCAGGTGTTCGTGGTGGTGTTTATTGCGATGTTTTTCGATTTCGTTCAGCGCAGCCTGTTAAAACGCCTGCACAGAAAACTGGAAACCACCAGGAACCCCTGGGACGACGCGCTGATCCAGTCAGCGCTCCGCCCGCTGAGCGCATTGATATGGATCATCGGTATCGGCTTTGCCGCCGATATCGTCAGTACACAAACACAGGCGCCGCTTTTTAACGCGGTAGCGCCCATCAGACACGTCGGCATCATAGCCACACTGGCCTGGTTCCTGATGCGCCTGGTCAGCAATATGCAGCAATCCATTATCGAGCGCGGCATGGCCAGTGGCGAACCCTACGACCGCAGTACGGCAGACGCGATTGGCAAGCTGATCCGCGTATCGATCCTCATTACTTTTGCGCTGGTGATTCTGCAAACGTTGGGATTCAGTGTTTCCGGGGTACTGGCATTTGGCGGTATAGGCGGTATCGCCATCGGTTTTGCGGCCAAGGACCTGCTGGCGAATTTCTTTGGTGGCCTGATGCTCTACCTGGACCGGCCTTTCAGTGTCGGCGACTGGATCCGTTCGTCGGACCGCGAAATCGAAGGGACGGTGGAGAGTATCGGCTGGCGCCTGACGATGATTCGCAGTTTTTCAAAACGGCCCATCTATGTCCCGAATTCTGTGTTTTCCACTATCGCAGTGGAAAATCCCTCACGTATGACGCACCGGCGCATCAACGAAACCATTGGCATACGCTACGATGATGCTGACAAAATGGGTAACATCGTTAAATCCGTGGAAACCATGTTGAAGCAGCACCCGGAAATTGACAGTTCGCAGACCCTGATGGTGCACTTCAACAGCTTTGCGCCATCGTCACTGGATTTCTTCATATACACCTTCACCCACACGACCAACTGGACGAAGTACCACGCCATCAAGCAGGACGTGTTATTGCAGGTCGAAAAGATTATTCGGGACGCGGGTGCCGAGATCGCCTTCCCGACCTCGACCATTCACGTTTCGGGGAGTCTTGTGGAGAATCATTAATGGAATGGCAGGCCGTAGAACCCGGCGTAGTTGCGGCCATTGCCGGGCAATCGTTACCGGATAATTTTCCCGGCACTGTTC
>CAZWJB010000185.1:0-3255 GCA_964634485.1 uncultured Thiohalobacter sp.
CATGGCCAAATCCGTGCGCTGTAATCGCTACCAGGAGATGCATGATAACTACCGGTCCTGTGCAACTAAAACAGACCGGCAGCTTGCTGATCAGCGTGGTACGACGAGCGTACCATCGGTCCACTGGCAACCTGGCTGAACCCGAGCTTGTTACCGACTTCGCGCAAGGACTCGAACTCGTCCGGATGCACAAAGCGGTCAACAGGAAGGTGGTGCTTGCTGGGTTGCAGGTATTGCCCCAGGGTGAGCATATCAACATTATGCGCTCGCAAATCCACCATGACCCGTTCAACCTCCGCAATGGTTTCACCCAGCCCGAGCATTAACCCTGATTTTGATGGCACTTCCGGATGCTCCTGACTGAACCTTTTCAGCAGGTCCAGCGACCACTGGTAATCCGAACCCGGACGCGCTTTCCTGTACAGGCGGGGCACGGTTTCCAGATTGTGGTTGAAGATATCCGGTGGTGCCTGTTGGAGGATATCAAGAGCCCGGTCCATGCGGCCACGAAAATCCGGCACAAGAATTTCGATTTGTGTCTGCGGACTGGTGCTGCGGACCGCCTGTATGCAGGCAACAAAATGTCCCGCCCCGCCATCACGGAGATCATCCCTGTCGACCGAAGTCACCACCACGTAACGCAGACCCATTGTCTTGATGGTCTGCGCAAGGTTCTCCGGCTCATCGCAGTCCAGTGGATCAGGGCGACCGTGGGCTACGTCACAGAAAGGACACCGGCGCGTACAGATATCGCCCATTATCATGAAGGTCGCAGTACCGCGCGTGAAACACTCGCCCAGGTTCGGGCAGGATGCCTCTTCACATACTGTATGCAGCCTGTTTTCTCGCAACACCCTCTTCAGTCGCTGTATTTCAGGACCAGCCGTCGACCTGGCACGGATCCAGGGGGGCTTGCGCAATGGTTTTCCAGTGGGCTCGATCTTGACCGGGATACGTGCCGTTTTGGCCGCGCCGCGCTGATACTTTTCGTTTCTGTCCGACATTCGGTATACAGCCTTCAACCTGGACTCAATCAGGACGCGCAGTGTAGCCTAACTGCGACGCAAGATACGGCAACCAGCTCTGTCCGACCTCTTCCACCGATAGTGAAATACCCAGATCGGCAAGCTGCGTCACAGGCATGCCCTGGTAACCACAGGGGTTAATTCGTGAAAATGGCTCCAGATCCATATCCACATTAAACGCGAGGCCGTGATAACTGCAACCGCGCTTGACCCGCAATCCCAGCGCCGCGATCTTGGCGCCCTCCACGTATACCCCCGGGGCATCACGTCGAGCCTGCGCTGTTACCCCTTGAACCGCTAACCAGTCAATCACCGATTGCTCAAGCGTGTCTACCAGCCGTCTTATGCCAATATCCAGCCGGGCCAGGTCCAGCATTACATAGGCGATCAGCTGTCCGGGACCATGGTAGGTCACCTGCCCACCCCGGTCGACAGGGACCACGGGGATATTGCCTGGAGCCAGCAGATGCTCTGGTCTGCCATTCATCCCCTGTGTAAACACGGGTGGATGTTCGAGCAGCCAGAGCTCATCCTGGGTTTCGACATTGCGCTGCTGTGCGAATGCCTGCATCTCTTTCCACAACGGCGTGTACTCGCGAACACCGAGGCGCCTGACCTGAAACCCGGGGACTTGCAGGCTTGTACTGGTCGCCGCCACTGTCAGATAACCATCAGGAGTTCTTCACAGGCTGTCAGCTCTCGATACAACCCATCCAGTTGTTCCCGGCTGGTGACACGCAGGTCAAAGGTGACAGATAAATAGTTACCCTTACGGCTTACTGTGCTGCGCATGCTGGTGGCATCGAAATCCGGCAGGTGGCTGCGCACAATAGCCAGTGCCTTTGCTTCAAACCCGGAATCGCTGCGACCCATCGCTTTTATGGGAAAATCACAGGGAAACTCCAGCAGACTGTCACGCTCTTCCATGGGCATATAATAGGATAATCCACCCTGAATTGCCCCTCGCGACTCGCCGGTAAACAGGGCCGGCTCAGGCTGGCGGTGTTTCCGGAAGTGGCGGACGCACGTTTATTGCCGCACTCTGGGTACAACCGGCCTGCGTCATCACATAGGGCACCGGATACTCTGCGAGATACTCCTCCGGAAGCGCCATCAGCTGCTCCTTGAAAGCATCGGGTGCGAATAACATCGGGATAATGTTGTTGTAATATGCGGCCTTACCGGTCAGGGACAGCTCGTCACCATTGCGTTCCAGATGGCCGATTTCGACAAGCGCACGCATCAGGTCGCCGAATACATAATCCAGATCCACTCCATACTTGCGCTGAATTGCCCCCATATCCACCTGTGTGAAGCGCAGCCTGCTGGCCACCTCCCGGATCATCTCAAGCTCCGGCGTCAGCACATCTATCGTTGCCAGCGGCAGCTTGCCCGCATCAAGCAATTGATAATAAGGCTTGATTGCTCCCACATTCTGGTACGGTGTCGAAGGTGCATACCCTTGTGATGCCAGGCCCAGCGCAATCAGCGGCAGATTGTCCCAGCGACGCACCTGGTGCCGGTACGATGCCTTGCCGGGAATCAGAAATACATTCTGTAACACCGACTCATAACCAAGCCCGCCAAGAATTTCCGTCGCTTCCGCAAACAGATGTATCTTGCGTTCAAACTGCTCATCCAGTGGCGGACCAAACAGTGACTTGCCGGAACGACTGCGCTGGGAATCAAGCGCATATATCGACAGACTCGGAACCCCCAGGGTATTGAACCGCTCCAGCGTGTTGCGCAGGGCGTGTTCGGGTTCACCTTCGAAGCCGTACATGGTGTCTATATTAATGTTGCCTATTTCTTCCAGCGCGCCCTGCAGCTCGTGCTCAGCCTCATCGACACGGTAGTGACGATTCATTTTCGACAGCAGTTTTTCATCCAGTGTCTGGATGCCGTAACTGAGTCTGTTGACACCCAGTTGTTTGAGTAACCGGACCTTGCTGCGCGGTAAAGTGCCTGGCGCCGCTTCCATGCTGATTTCAGCATCTTCAGCACAATGAAAATTTCTGCGGATGGCCTCAATCAGCCTGATCAGAAGGGCATCATCCAGATAGGTTGGTGTGCCTCCACCGATATAGATGGATTCACACCACTGGCCCTGAACAACCGGTGCATAGAGTTCCATTTCTTTTATAAGGTAATCTATGTATTGCTCAGACTGCTCAATACCCCGTCCTGGTAATACAGTGTAATAACAGAAACTGCACAGTGTTTTACAGAA
>CAZWJB010000186.1:0-3250 GCA_964634485.1 uncultured Thiohalobacter sp.
TGAATTTACATATAAACACGGGCTTCATTCTCTCTGTAGATTAGCGTCGACAGAAAGGAGGAGAAGCCACTTGTCTTGATGAAATCATCGTTGCAGTGGGTGACAGCGCCCTTCAGGTCGGTCGTCGATTGTAGTCTTTCGGGTAATCGATTTCATGATCTGTCACCGGTGTATTTATCTTCATGGTGCGTTAACTCCAGAAATAATATCCTGGTACGTTTTCCTTATCTCGCCGGTCCCGGGAAACGGCCAACCAGTGTCGCAGGCTTCGCCGGACCCCGGACCTTCCAGGTGCCAGAAGGGGATAACAAAGGAACCATCGGCTTTTCAGCGAAGCTCTTTAAGTGACTGGTATTTCAAAAGATAACGGCGTGGCCAGCAGATCCCTGCTCCCTGCACAAAGCCGGCTGAGCTAGTCTTCGTGGTAGGTATATCCGGTCAGCCCTGATTCAAGTTCCGCCAGAAACCGGCGCGCCTCGGCAGCCGGCAATCCAGCATTCTGAACCCGCCGCCGGTAGGCCGCGCGCAAGCGATCCGGTTCAAAGTGAACATAGCTTAACAATTCATCTGCCCGGTCGCCGTGCTCAGCCTGGCAAAGGAAAAAGGACCCGTCAGCATGTACCTCCAGATTCACGGCATCGGTATCGCCAAACAGGTTGTGCATGTCGCCGAGTATCTCCTGGTAGGCGCCCACCAAAAAGAATCCCAGCAAATAGGGCTCAGCGGATTTCACCGCATGGAGCGGCAAGCTGCTTTCTATCCCTTCGCCAGTAACGTAATAATCAATGCGCCCGTCCGAGTCACAGGTCAGGTCCTCAATGGTGGCACGCCGATCGGGCTCTTCGTCCAGACGGTGCAAAGGTGCAATGGGGAATATCTGATCGATCGCCCAGACATCCGGCAGGGACTGGAATACGGACAGGTTGCAGAAGACCTTGTCGGTCAGTTTCTGATTCAGATCATCGATCAACTTGCGTTGTTCCCTGTGTCCGGGATCAAGTGCATCTGACAAACGCTTGAGGATAGCGAAGTAGTATTGCTCGGCCAGGGCGCGCTGGCTGAGATTGACGTAACCCTGACAGTACGCTTGCTGCACATCTTCGAACGCCTGTAAGACTGCTGCGAGGGTTTCCTCTGCGGAACCCTGATTCAGCCGCCGATAAAGCTGCTCCAGTCTGCGTACACTATCAGGCACGATATCCGGCATAGGATCCGGGAAGCCTTCACCCGGCGCCTGTTCGGTATCAATAACGTTTGTAATCAACACGGCGTGGTGTGCGGTCATGGCTCGGCCGGACTCGGTCACTATATCCGGGTGTGGCAACTTGTTTTCAGCGCACATGCCCTGAATCTCGCTGACCACCAGGTCTGCGTATGCTTCCAGGCTGTAGTTCATGGAACAGAAACTGTGTGAAGCGGTACCATCATAGTCCACGCCCAGTCCACCGCCGACATCAAAAATAGTAACTGGCGCACCCAGCGCGTGCAGTTCGGCGTAAAAGCGCGCCGCTTCGTGCAGGCCATTTTTAATATCGCGCAGGTTGGCTAACTGTGAGCCAGGGTGAAAATGCAACAACTGCAACCGGTCCAGCAGGTCTTCCTCGCGCAGGCGTTCTACCAGCTGCAACACCTGTGCAGCGTGCAGCCCGAATTTTGATTTGGTGCCGCCGGTGTTCTGCCAGTTACCTGCACTAATCGAGGCCAGCCGTACGCGCACACCCAGCAACGGATCAACATCCAGTTCCCGCACCTGCTGGATTATCTGATCCAGTTCCGACAGCTTTTCAATCACCAGGTAGAGTGGCTGACCCAGTTTGCGCGCAATCAGTCCCAGGCGGATATATTCGCGATCCTTATAGCCATTACAGATCACCAGCCCGTCAGGTTTTGACAGGCCCAGTACCGCCATCAGTTCGGGCTTGCTGCCGGCTTCCAGACCTGCACGGGGCCCGCCGTGTTCCAGTATCGTGTTTACCACACTGAACTGCTGGTTGACCTTGATGGGATAGACGGCTCTGTAGCTACCACTGTAAGCATGCTTTTCGCGGGATTGATCGAAGGCATTGATCAACCTGTCCAGGCGCTGCCCGAGTATACTGTTGCAGCGCAGCAGTACGGGCCAGTTCATTCCGGAGCGCCGAATTTCGCTGGCAACGTCAAACAGGTCGACTTCCACCGTTTCACCCTCTGCCTGCAGCCGGACTGTCAGGTGACCCTGCTGGTTGATGTCAAAATAGCCATCACTCCAGCCGGGAAGGTTGTAACGCTCTCGTGATAAATCAATTGACCAGTTCATGATGTAGCGTGGCGCTGCCGGCCTCTCTGCCTGTAGAGTGGAAACACGCGAGGTAGTATATTGGAAAAATCGCCAACGACCCCAAATTATCCCATGACCCAGACTGACTCCGACTGGTTTACCGAGCGCTGCCCGGCGGGTGGCTCTGCTTTCGCTCTACAGATACATGAAAAACTGCACGATGAAGCAACCCCTTACCAGCGCATAGAGATCTATTCAACCACGCACTTCGGCAATCTTATGGTTATTGATGGTTTCATTATGCTGACCGGCCGGGACAATTTCCTGTACCACGAAATGATGACACACCCGGCGCTGTTCACACACCCGGACCCGCAACGTGTTGTGATCATCGGCGGTGGTGACTGCGGCAGCTTGCGTGAGGTGCTTAAACACCCCGGGGTAAAACATGTGCTGCAGGTGGAAATAGACGAACGGGTGACGCGGCTGTCAGAACAGTATTTCCCGGAACTCTGCGAATCCAACCACGATCCTCGTGTCATATTCGATTTCGGTGACGGCATCCAGCGAATGAACGATGCGCCCGCGGGAAGCATTGATGTCATTATCGTGGACAGTACCGATCCCGTCGGTCCTGCAAAAGGGCTGTTCTCGGAAGCCTTTTATCGGGATTGTTACAACGCGCTCGGCGCGGACAGTGTGATGGTTCAACAGAGTGAGTCGCCCCTGCTTCATTACGACAGCATCATCATGCCCATGCACAGGGCCATGCGAGCTGCCGGCTTCGGTGACAGTGTCAGCCTGCAATTTCCGCAACCCTGCTATCCGTCAGGCTGGTGGACTGCCACACTTACGGGTAAAAAAGATATCCGGGATTTTCGAACGCAGGATGCACAGCAAAAGGCTTTTTCGACCCGTTACTACAATGCCGCTATTCACCAGGGTGCGTTGGCGCAACCTGAATTCTTTCTGGCCGGCCAGGATCCGCCCTAG
>CAZWJB010000187.1:0-3246 GCA_964634485.1 uncultured Thiohalobacter sp.
TTCATCAGGCCATTGTCCTCCGCCTTGCCTATATTCTGCTTGTTCCAGAGCAGCTTTCCGGTGCTGGCGTTGTAGACACGCAGCAGTCCGCCTTTACATCCGACGGCAACGCGTTTGCTGTCCGGGGAAATATCGGTGACACAGCGTTTGCCTTCGGTCATCGACCGGGTGATCTCCAGTTCGGTGCGTTCACCGGTTTCGGTATTCAGAAGGATAACCTTGTCAGCCTTGCCATAGGAATGTGGCAGGCCGTCGTCGCCAAACATAACCAGCGAACGCTTGGGCATTACGATGGCGAAGTAGCTCAGGTCCGGTGCGACCTTGACGCTGGAAATACGGCGCGGTTTTTTCGCATCACCTTCCGCCCATTTAAACGCCTGCTCGGTACCGGTTTCAATATCATAGATATTGCGCAGTGAAATCAGTTTGCTGCCGTCCTTGCTGAACTGCAGGGTACTGAACTGACGGGGGATCATGAATTCGCTGTCCTGGTAGGTTTCGACGACATGGCGTTTGCCGCTGTCCACGTCCAGCACGGCAAACTGGTCGCGGCCGACAAAGGCAATGCGCTTGCCGTTGTCAGTGATGCCCAGTGCGTATACACCGGCGTCAATGTGTGGAATTGACCGTACAATCTCGAACTTCGCAAGATCCATGATGTGCAGGTCCGAACGGTATTCAAAGCCAACCTGCTGATCACCTTTCACAGCACTTACCTTGCAGGTGTTGACAACGATGGCAGCAAACTTTCTGTTGTTGGACGGGACAATCGGGCCTGCATAATCAAAAAAACCGGTCTTCGGGTCACAGTCACCTTTCTCTTTGGTAACTTGTGACAAATTGATGCGGGCCGGGTGCTTGTCGGAGAAATCCATATAGCCGCCAATGAAATCGGGCAGCTGGACGTGATCGTTGTCTGCCATGCGTCCCAGCGAGCTTGGCAGGAGCAGCACCCTGCCGTCAGGATAGGAACCCGTCAGGACAACGTCCTTGAAATTGCTGATGCCCCAGCGGCGATTGCCGACGCGGCCGTACTGTTCACCAAAAATACTGTCGAGGTCATCGCGTTGTCCCATGGCTTCAACCAGGCCGCCGGTTTCGCTGTTCCAGATCTTGATGCCACCGGAGTGTTTTACTGTATCCGCCAGAGTAAAACCGCCCGAGCCACCGGTGATCAGGTGTTTCCCGTCTTCGGTAAAGTGAATCGAATAGATATCGGATTCGTCTGCATATACTGTCCCCGCAAGCAGGGCAAAACTCAGAAAGGAGGTCTTGAACAGATTTGAAAGATTCATGGGTAATGTAGTCCTGACAATGTCATCCATAAGGGTGGCCGCCGGTACTGCCTGTTCCGGTTTGTTAGCGAGCAATATGCGCCAATGTATTGACGAAATAATCAGAAGAAGGTATCGGCCATGGGCTGCATGGCTTGAGAGGAAGCAGGGTTGTCAGCGCAATAAACGATCGGCCGACGCCCTGTGTTTTATTTTATGTGAGTATAAAAATAATGATAAACAATGAAATGCGGACAGGCCGCGTAAGGAAAGCTGATGTATAAGCGGTGCGCCCTGTTGTCCGGTGCAGTGTCGGTTCGAAACAGAACCGCAAAGAATATTAATATATCAGGTAATAATGAATGTGCACTGTGCTGGTGCGGACTTGACGTCAAGTGCTGGTCCCGGCTGGTGTTGAAAGTCAGCAACATACCCTCTTGCCGATCCAGTATTCAGGCTTCCAGGGCACAGCTCGGTTGTACAACGAACAGCCGGCCTTATTATTGGTGTTCGCGGTTGCTTTTCAGGTCATCCACAACACCGGGATCCGCTAATGTCGATGTATCGCCCAGACTGTCAACTTCGTTGGCGGCGATTTTGCGCAGAATCCGGCGCATGATTTTACCGGAGCGCGTTTTCGGCAGCCCCGGCGCCCACTGAATAACGTCGATGGTGGCGATGGGGCCGATCTCACTGCGGACCAGTTTCACCAGCTCTGTCTTGAGCGCGTCACTGTAGTCCACGCCTTTCACCAGCGTCACGTAGGCATAGATACCCTGACCCTTGATATCGTGCGGGAAACCAACCACCGCTGCCTCTGCGACGTCCTTGTGCTGCACCAGGGCGCTTTCCAGTTCGGCGCTGCCAAGACGGTGACCGGATACGTTGAGCACGTCGTCGACACGACCGGTAATCCAGTAATAGCCGTCCTTGTCGCGACGCGCACCGTCACCGGTAAAGTACATGCCCGGGTAAGTCGAGAAATAGGTGTCCTTGAAGCGCTGGTGGTCCCCGTACACGGTGCGCATCTGTCCCGGCCAGGGATGCGTGATCACCAGGTTGCCTTCCGCTTCACCCTCCAGCAGATTGCCTTCATTGTCGACCAGTGCCGGAACTACGCCGAAGAAGGGCAAACTCGCCGAGCCCGGTTTCAGTGCCATGGCGCCAGGCAGGGGTGTGATCATGTGACCACCGGTTTCGGTTTGCCACCAGGTATCTACAATGGGGCAGCGTTGCTCGCCAATGACCTGGTAATACCATTCCCAGGCTTCAGGGTTAATCGGTTCGCCTACCGTGCCGAGCAGGCGCAGCGAGCTGCGCGAGGTTTTGCTGACCGGGTCATTGCCTTCGCGCATCAGTGCGCGAATGGCAGTCGGTGCCGTGTAAAAGGTGCTGACCTGGTGCTTGTCACATACTTGCCAGAAACGCGACGCATCGGGGTAGGTGGGAATGCCCTCGAACATCAGGGTTGTGGCGCCATTGGTCAACGGGCCATAGAGAATATAGGTGTGTCCGGTAATCCAGCCGACATCGGCAGTACACCAGTAGTTTTCCCCTTCCTGGTAGTCGAATACATACTTGTGCGTCATGGCAGCGAATAGCAGATAGCCGCCAGTGGTGTGCAGTACGCCCTTGGGCTTGCCGGTAGAGCCGGAAGTGTAAAGTATAAACAGCGGATCTTCGGCGCCCATGGATTCCGGTTCACAGTCGGCGTCTACGGTTGCTGCAATTTCGTGCAACCATACATCCCGTTCCTTATGCCATGCGGTGTTGCCACCGGTTCGTTTAACGACCAGCACGGTATGCACATCGGGGCAGGACTCGAGGGCCTGGTCGGTATGGGCCTTCAGTGCTACGGCTTTGCCACCGCGCACGCCCTCATCAGCAGTGATAACCACCCGGCAGTCTGAATCCAGAATGCGGTCCTTGATCGATTCCGGGGAAAAACCGCCGAACACGACCGAGTGTACGG
>CAZWJB010000188.1:0-3244 GCA_964634485.1 uncultured Thiohalobacter sp.
GTATAAACAACGACAGGTCCCCTGTTTCACTTCCCGGGGGAGGAGGAACTATGCCAGGTAAATTGCAAATGAGGAAAGGCTGCACACCGGGCCTGTTGGCACCCGTCCTGCTTGGGATGGCTTTTGGAGCGTTATGTCTGGACTCCGTTGCCGGTACGGAAATAAAGGTTGGCATGAGCACCGCATTGTCGGGGCCGGCGCAAGCGCTTGGCCAGGGCATGCAAGCGGGTGTTGAAGCCTACTTTAACAAGATCAACGCAGAAGGCGGCGTGCATGGAAACTCGCTGAAACTCATAGCCATCGACGATGGCTATGAGCCATCCAGAGCGGCGCCCAATATGCGCAAGCTGATTGATGAATTGCAGGTCATCTCCGTGGTAGGCAACGTCGGTACTCCGACTGCCATTGTTACCGTACCGATCGCCAACGAGAAAAAGACGCTTCTTTTTGGTGCATTTACCGGCGCCGGAGTATTGAGGAAGACACCTCCGGACCGATATGTCATTAATTATCGGGCCAGCTATGCCGAAGAAACCGCCGCTATGATAGAAGGGTTGTTAAGCGCCGGCATCAAGCCAGAGGAAATTGCATTTTTCACACAGAACGATGGTTATGGGGATGCGGGTTATAACGGTGCTATCAGTGCCCTCAAGAGCAAGGGTTTTTCTGACACCAGTAAACTGGCGCACGGCAGGTACACACGAAACACCCTGAATGTTGAGGAGGCACTCAGTGTTATTCTCGACGCAAAGGTTGAACCCAGGGCTGTTATTATGGTTGGCGCTTATGCGCCCAACGCATCATTTATAAAGATAGCGCGCGAGGACTTTCCGGATACGCTGTTCCTGAATGTATCGTTTGTCGGCAGCGTGGCGCTGGCCAGGGAACTGGGAGATGCCGGCGAGGGGGTCATCGTGACGCAGGTTGTACCGGATTTTAATTCCGATCTCCCCGGGGTTGTTGAGTATCGACAGGCAATGAAGACCTATGCACCGGGCAAGGCATCAGGTTTTGTGTCTCTCGAAGGCTACATAGTGGCAAAAACCTTTGTCGAAGGACTCAAAAAATCCGGCTCGGAGCAGACCAGAGAAAGTATAATTGACGGCTTGGAAAGTCTCGGCAACCTGGATGTTGGCATCGGCGAGACCTTGAAATACAGCGCTGGCGAGCACCAGGGAAGCCATAAAGTCTGGCCCACCATCATCCGGGGTGGTAAATATGTTCCGTTTGACTGGGCCGAATTGAAAAAATAGGCAATGAAAAAAATATCTACCAAACACCTGCTGATCATTCTTCTGCTGGTTGGCATCAGCGCGATTATGGTTCTGTCGGGGAACGCAATACTCACGGGGAAACGCTTCGCCGAAAATAATGAAAATCTTGTTGCTGTTGCACTACCGCTTCAGGCGGCCAATAACGGCATAACTTCGGCGGTCCTGGGCTTTATAGAACGCCAGAGAAGCATCTTATCGGCCAGATCACTGGCCGAACTCGATGCCCTTGAGTCGAGCGTGGAGTTGAAACAGCATTTTCAGCGGGAACGCGAGAGACTTCACGGCTACAGCAGCACCGTTTCCGACGTATCCGGAATCATGACCGATATCGATAACAGCTATCAGGAATTTCTCGGTGCGGACCAGGCGCTATTCCGTAGCGCGAGATCGATACTGATGATCAACGATGCCTTGTTGTTACGGGTAGCAGAAATTCAGAATAGAGTCGCGCAAGTTCAGAAGGTCTCGGAGGCGATCAACGGTAAGGTAAATCTCGCTATTAAACGTACCAAGCGCCGAATGCGCCGCGTTGTGGCAGGCAATGGCAGCGACATGGAGCTACGCGGTCTTATGGAGAAGTTTGCTGCCGGAGGACAGGAGGGTATCCGGCAAGCAAACAATGATGTAAGAACCAGCATGGATGCGTTACCTGGCCTGGCGCTGGATATGATGCTGGCGAAAGATGTAGATACGCTCCGAAGCATCAAGGGTAATCGGAGGGACCAGGCTGTTCAGCGCGTGCTTGATTCGCTGGATGGGTTACGGGAAAAGTTGGACGCGTCCCCTGATTTTCAGGAAACCTCCACGCGGCTAAATAGTATTATTGATGATTTCCGGTCATTAATGACCGGCGACGAGCAATCAATTTTTGACCTCAAGTTGCTCAGTATTGAGCTAGAGGAAAAGATGCATCAAATACGCCGCAGGGCAGATGCTGCGGCTGCTTCGATACAACTCAGTTTGAGCAGACTATCAAGTCTTGTATCTTCTATCAAAACATCCGTAACAGCAGCGTCGAACAAAACGATTCGCACCAGTAAATCTGCGACCATAGCGGTCGGCTTGATTACACTCGTATTGTTTTTGGTAATCGGCGTGGCAATCTATCGTGCGGTGATTCGATCAGGCGAAGCGCTGGCTGTAGCGTTCAATGAATCTGAAAAAAATCGCATCCTTACCGAACGTCAGCACCAGACGGTTAGTGCACTGAACGAGCTGGATGACGCGATGCGCGGTGAGCAGGCAATCCGGCCCCTGTGTGACAAGATCATTAACTATATCGCGCGCCACTTGTCGCTGCCCGTGGCCAGCATGTTCGTCCGTGTCGAGGGCGATAGCCTGAATTGGCAGGCTGGATATGCCTGTCCGGACGGCTACCGGGCCGATTCGCAGGTGGTCGGAAAGGGCCTTGCGGGACAGGCGGCGCGGGATCTGCGTCCGCTGGAAACGGGAGAGATCGGCGATGATTTCCTGTTGCCTACGGGGCTGGGGGAAATCCGCCCGGCCCGCTTGCTGTATTACCCGGTCATCCTCAATGAGCAATGCCTGTGTGTACTGGAGCTGGGGCTGTTGAATTCCCTGGAACCCGCACAAACAGAATGGCTGGAGCAGGCCGCAAAAACCGTTGCCATCTCCATACAGCTCGCGCTGGATACCGGGAAACGGGAGAAGGTCGAGGCCGAAATCAGCGCAGTGATGAATGCCACCATGATCGGTCTTGTCACCATTGGCGAGGAAGGCAGCGTGCGTTCTTTCAATCCGGCGGCCGTAGAACTGTTCGGATATGCCGTGCAGGAAGTCGTAGGCCGGAATGTCACAATGATTATGCCCGAACTCCTCGGCGGACAACATGGCGGTAACCTGGCAGAGTGCCTGGAAACCGGCGAAGCCAGAACTATTGATCAGCGCAGGGAGTCAGTTGGTTTGCACAAGGATGGCAGCAGCTTCCCGATCGAGCTTTTTGTCAGCAA
>CAZWJB010000189.1:0-3239 GCA_964634485.1 uncultured Thiohalobacter sp.
GTCAGGTCCTGTGCCTCGATGCCCAGCCAGCCGCGATCCACGTGCCCCTGCTCGATGATCTGCTTCATGACATTGGATACCATGTCGGCAGGGATGGCGAAGCCGATGCCCTGTGACCCACCCGAACGGCTGTAGATGGCCGTATTAATACCGATCAGCTCGCCCCAGGCGTTGATCAGTGCACCACCCGAGTTGCCCGGGTTGATGGCCGCGTCGGTCTGGATGAAATCCTCGTAGCGGTTGATGCCGAGCTGGCTGCGGCCGGTTGCACTGATAATGCCCAGCGTCACCGTTTGGCCGACCCCGAACGGGTTGCCGATAGCCAGTGCAATATCGCCAACCCTGAGGCCGGAGGTGGGTCCGATCGAGATGGTGGGCAGGTCGTCCAGCTTGATACGCAGTACGGCGAGGTCGGTATCCCTGTCGACGCCGACCACGGAGGCAGACGAGCTGCGGCCGTCCTGCAGCAACACCTGGATTTCGTCTGCGCCGGCGATAACGTGATTGTTGGTAAGCACATAGCCTTGCGCGGAAAAGATAACTCCGGAACCCAGGCTGGTCTGGGTGCGCTTGCGTGGCGCGCTCAGCTGGTCACCGAAAAAGTGCCGGAACAGCGGATCATCGAGCAGCGGGTGGCGCTTGCGCGTGATGACCTTGGTGGTATAGACGTTGACGACAGCTCTGGCCGCGGGTTCGACCGCATCTGCGTAGGATGCAGGCCTGGCGGATGGGGGGGCGGTAGCAGTGGGTACGCTGTGATCCGGCGCCTGCGTGACCTCAATGACTGAGGGGCCTGTGTCAAACCAGTCCGGTTTAAAAAACAGCAGCAGAAACGCGGCGACTATGCCGACAGTCGCTGCCTGCAGGAAAAACGAAACAGTATCACGTATATTCATAGGTGCAGGATTATACACTGGCAGGGAGAAGTGGAATTGGCGGGCCTGAATGAACTGGTTGAATACTGTGATCGCTTGCTGGACGTGGACGCTTTCCAGGACTATTGCCCGAATGGCCTGCAGGTTGAGGGCTGTGCCGAGGTACACAGGATCGTTAGCGGGGTTACCGCCAGCCAGGCACTGATCGATGCGGCGATAGCGCATAATGCCGACCTGCTGCTGGTCCACCACGGTTTTTTCTGGAAGGGCGAAGACGCCCGGCTCACGGGTATCAAGCAGCGTCGTATCAAGGCGCTGCTGGGTCATGATATCAATCTGCTGGCTTACCACCTGCCACTCGACGCCCACCCCGAGCTGGGTAACAACGCGCAGCTCGCAAAGCGGCTTGATTTGACAGAGCAGGGATGTTTCGGAGACGGGCACGGGCCGGAGCTGGCCTGTTACGGAACGCTGGCGCAGCCGCTCAGCGGCGCCGCACTCGCTGAGCGTATCCAGCAGTCGCTGGGACGTACCGCGCAGTGGATCGCCGCGGGCAAAGAGCCCGTGCAGCGGGTGGGTTGGTGTACCGGAGCCGCCCAGTCATACCTGGAAGCCGCGGCCCGACTCGGTCTGGACGCCTTTATCAGTGGTGAGATATCCGAACCCACCGTGCATATTGCACGCGAATACGAAATTCATTATTTCGCTGTGGGGCACCATGCCAGCGAGCGCTATGGGGTGCAGGCCCTCGCTGGACATCTGGCGCAGCATTTTGCCATTGAACATACTTTTATCGATATAGATAATCCTGTGTGATAATTTTGCCCCAAACAGACGTTTTAACGCTCCTGTTACTTGACCTTGACGGGCACTTCCGACATGCTGTGCCCGCTATTTGAGCGTGGGTTTGAATGTCTGAATATTCTAAATATTGTCGGCGGTAGCGGTTCTGTAAAGTGAGTGTCAGTCGGTGATTTTTGTGTGGAGACCATTGAATGAGTGGTGACGCTGTAGATACCAGTAAACGCCGGTTTCTGATAGCCGCTACGACGGTTGTGGGTACCGTAGGCGCGGTGTATACCGCAGTTCCCTTCATTGCGTCGTGGATGCCCAGTGAGCGTGCCAAGGCAGCCGGTGCGCCGGTTGAGGCGGACATCAGCAAGCTGGAAGAAGGGCAGATGATTCGTGTCCAGTGGCGCGGCAAGCCGGTGTGGATTCTGAAACGTAATCAGGAAATGCTGGCGGCCCTGCCGACGCTTGATGACCGCCTGCGCGATCCGGCCTCGGTCGATCCCCAGCAGCCCGAATATGCACAGAACGGAACGCGCTCCATCAAGCCGGAAACCCTGGTTGCCGTCGGCATCTGTACACACCTGGGTTGTTCCCCGAGTTTTGTTCCCGAGGCAATGCCCCAGCCCTACGATCAGGACTGGAAAGGCGGATTCTTCTGTCCCTGTCATGGTTCCAAGTTTGACCTTGCGGGACGTGTGTACAAGGGCGTCCCCGCACCCTTGAATCTGGAGATTCCACCGCACACATATGTCAGCGAAACGCTGGTTCTGATTGGCGAAGATGGAGGAGCCGCCTGATGGGTATGCTAGTCAACTTCCGTGACTGGATCGATGCGCGTTTCCCGCTCACCAAGATGTGGGAAGAGCACCTGTCCAAATACTATGCGCCGAAGAATTTCAACTTCTGGTACTTCTTCGGTTCCCTGGCGCTGCTGGTGCTGGTGTTGCAGATTATCACCGGCATCTTCCTGACCATGAACTACAAGCCGGATGCCAACGAGGCGTTTGCTTCCGTCGAGTACATCATGCGCGACGTCGAGTGGGGCTGGCTGATCCGCTATATGCATTCCACCGGCGCCTCGGCGTTCTTTCTCGTGGTGTTACTGCACATGTTCCGCGCCTTGCTGTACGGGTCCTACCAGAAGCCGCGTGAACTGCTGTGGATTTTCGGCATGACGATCTACCTGGCGCTGATGGCGGAAGCCTTCTTCGGCTACCTGCTGCCCTGGGGTCAGATGTCCTTCTGGGGTGCGCAGGTCATCATCTCGCTGTTCGGCGCCATCCCGGTCATCGGCGACGATCTCTCGCTGTGGATTCGTGGTGACTTTGTTATCTCCGACGTCACGCTGAACCGTTTCTTCGCCTTGCACGTTATCGCGGTGCCCTTCGTACTGGCCATCCTGGTGGTGCTGCACATCCTGGCGCTGCACGAAGTGGGTTCCAATAATCCCGACGGTATCGAGATCAAGGAGAACAAGGACGAAAACGGTATTCCCAAAGACGGTATACCCTTCCACCCCTACTACACCGTAAAGGATATTGTGGGCGTGGTGGTGTTCCTGATGTTCTTCTC
>CAZWJB010000190.1:0-3237 GCA_964634485.1 uncultured Thiohalobacter sp.
TCCTGACGAGCTTCGGCCTCCATCTGTGTGGCCTGGGCCGCGACCGCGCGATCCTGGCCAGAAGGCTGCGCCGGTGCGTTAGCGGCGGCGCGGATGGTCTGGGCTTTGCTGATAGTGGCCTGCGGGTCGCCGGAGACTTTCGAGGTATCGATATTAACTTCACCACCCACTGCATAGCGGCGTCCGTCGGGTCCGTCTTCGAATTCGAACGATGCGCCGCCGCGCGCCAGGCTGCCGGCCGCTGCCTTGTGTGCGGCTTCGTGGGCGCGTACTTCGCGATCACGGGCTTTTAACTGTTCGAGCTGCTTTTGTTTTTCGCTGTTGAGTTCCGATTCCTGTCGTGGGCCACGCGCCTCATTTTCAGGCTGGCGAGACACTTTCTGTGCCTCGGTCTCGCGGGCATCTGTTCCGGTCCGGTTATTGGAGGGTTCATTCTGGTCGGCTTTGTCTACCGGCCGCACGGCGGCCTGGTCAGCCTGCGTCTGGAGCGGCCGGTTGGGTAATGCCGCAATGGGGGCTTGCGGGAACTGTGCATCAACGTTCATGGTTTATAACCTCCTGGTCATCCATGAGCCGTTACGAGTTCCCTCGCCAAAGGTAACGGCGGTTGTGGCCAGTACTTTAGTGCCACCAGGGGTTTTCCTTTCACGAACAGGCGTTTGCGGCTATACTTGCACGCCGGTTTTATTTGCGGGCGCGCGCCAGTCAGACGGGTGCGGCGATATTAACTTTATAAATTTCAGGGGTTTCAGGTGAGCCACGAAGACAAAACAGTTGTGAATACTATTATGGTTGTGCTGGGTGTGCTGGTGGTTATCGCAGTCATTTTCTATTTCGTAGCCAACACGGTAACCAGCGATATGGACAATAGCGAAGAAGCCAACGCGCGTATGCAGGCCAAGATCGAAGAAAATATACGCCCGGTAGGCGAGGTCAACGTCGGCTCTGTACCCGCGGACAGCGCAACGGCCACAGCCGCAGCGGCTGGGCCCCGTTCAGGCGAGCAGGTGTATAACGCTTCCTGCATGGCCTGCCATAGCACCGGGGTAGCCGGTGCGCCGAAGCTGGGTGACAAGGCCACCTGGGAACCACGCGCTGCCAAGGGGGTCGATGGCCTGCTGGCAACGGCCATCAGCGGGCTCAACGCGATGCCGCCCAAGGGTACCTGTGCCGATTGTTCGGATGACGAACTGAAAGGCGCTATCGAGTACATGCTGTCGCAGTCAGGTTTCTAGGCCCAAGCTGTTTTGACGCTGAAAAGGCCGCCGCCTGGCGGCCTTTTTTATGAGAGTATTCCTTTCAGCTGTGCCAGGTGCGCCTGCCCCCTTTGCTTGCGCACCTCCGGACTCTGCACCATCCCGGGTTTGTCCCATTCGATGTCCCCGTCCGGCAACTCGGACAGGAAGCGGCTGGGTTCACGGCTTTCCCATTCTCCGGCGCGGCGCCGTTTACCGGCGTAGGTCAGCGTCAGGGTTTTCTGCGCGCGGGTGATACCCACGTAGGCCAGCCGGCGTTCCTCTTCGAGGTCGTCCGCCTCGATGCTGCTGCGGTGCGGTAGCAGGTTCTCTTCCATCCCGACCATAAAGACATGCGGGAACTCCAGTCCCTTGGCGGCGTGGAAGGTCATCAGGCGCACGCAGTTTTCGTTGCCTTCGTCATCCCGGTCGAGGCGGTCAAGCAGGCTGATACGGTTAACCATCTCTGCAAGGCTGGGCGGATCGTCACCCTGTCTGGCGATACGCTCCAGCCAGCCGATCAGTTCGCCCACGTTCTGCAGTTTGCGTTCAGCGTCGTTCGGGTCTTTTGCGCTGTCCAGCAGCCAGTCGTTGTAATCGATGTCGCGTATCAGCTGGTGAATGACCGGCATGGCATCGCCTTCGCGTGCCTGATCAGCCAGGGTGACCACCCAGCCGGAGAATTCCTGCAGACGTGTCATGGCGCGTTTGTTCAGCGTGTCAGCAAGACCGCTTTCGAAACAGGCAGCCAGCAGGCTCATGTCCTGTTCCGCGGCGAAGCTGGCGAGCTTCTCCAGGGTTGCGGCACCCAGCTCGCGCCGCGGTGTGTTGACCACGCGCAGGAAGGCGCGGTCATCATCTTCGTTGGCCAGCAGGCGCAGATAGGCCAGCAGATCCTTGACTTCGCGGTATTCGAAGAACGAGGTGCCGCCGCTCAGGTGGTAGGCGATGCTGTGTTCCCGTAAAACCTTTTCGAAACCGCGTGACTGATGATTGCCACGGTACAGGATCGCGTACTCGCCGTGTTTGCTGCGGTGGGTGAACTGGTGGTGCAGAATTTCCGATACCACGCGCTCGGCTTCGTGCTCGCCGTCGCGGCAGCCCATGATCTTCAGCGGACTGCCGTAGCCGAGCGCGCTCCACAGGCGTTTTTCGTAGACGTGCGGATTGTTGGCGATAAGCTGGTTGGCGCTTTTCAGAATGCTGCCCGCGGAGCGGTAGTTCTGTTCCAGCTTGATCACCTTGAGGCGTGGAAAATCCTCTTGCAGTCGGTTCAGGTTTTCCGGATTGGCGCCACGCCAGGCATAGATCGACTGGTCGTCGTCGCCAACGGCAGTGAAGGGTGTGGTTTTGCCGACCAGTAATTGCACCAGCCGGTACTGTGCCGCATTGGTATCCTGGTACTCGTCCACCAGCAGGTGCCGCACCCGGTTCTGCCAGTATTCGCGAACCTGGTCATCGTTTTGCAGGGCCAGTACCGGTTGCAGGATCAGGTCGTCAAAATCCAGCGCGTTATAGGCCTTCAGGTTGCGCTGGTATTCGGCGTATAGAAGCGCGGCAGCCGTTTCAAATTCAGTCGTCGCCTGCGCGATCGCATCCGCTGGCAGCACCAATTCGTTTTTCCAGCTGGAGATGCGGTTGCGCAGGGCGTCCGCTGCGAATGCGCCGGCGCTTTTACGTAGCAGCTCATCGATAAGGTGCAGGCTGTCCTGGCTGTCAAAGATCGAGAAGCTGGATTTGTATCCCAGTCCCGCCGCTTCGCGCCGCAGCATGCGCATCCCGAGGGTATGGAAGGTGGAAACCTGCAGACCTTTGGCGGCATCTTTGGACAGCAGTCGGGTAACCCGTTCGCGCATCTCGCGCGCCGCCTTGTTGGTGAAGGTTACCGCGACGATATTCCTGGCGGGTATACCGCTGCGCTGAATGAGGTGCGCAATTTTTTCCGTAATGACGCGGGTTTTACCGCTACCGGCACCGGCCAGAACCAGCAGGGGGCAGTCAA
>CAZWJB010000191.1:0-3222 GCA_964634485.1 uncultured Thiohalobacter sp.
TCAAGAAAAGTTATCACGCGCTGGCGCTGGTAGTCGTGCATAAAATGCCAGAGCACCGGTGCACCGGCGGCGGCCACCACTGCCAGGCTGCCCAGCAGACGCCATGACAGCCCGGCCAGGAACAGGGCAAAAAAACCTGCGCTGCCGATCAGCAACGAGGTGCCCAGATCGGGTTGCATGGCGATCAATATGACCGGCACAATGATCAGCGTGCCGGCAATAAGCAGCTGCCAGCCGCCAGGTGGCAGACGCTTGTCGGAGAAATACCAGGCTATCATCATGGGCACCGCCAGTTTCATCATCTCGGACGGTTGGAAACGTACAAAACCCAGGTCCAGCCAGCGTTGCGCGCCTTTGCCAACGTCACCCACTACCAGTACCGCCAGCAGTAGCAGGAGTCCGATGCCATATAGCCAGGGCGTCCAGCGTTCCATCCACTGAGGGCGCAGTTGCGCAATAATCGCCATGCTGCCGAAGGCCAGGCCCAGCCGCAGCATCTGACGCATCAGCAGGTGTTCATCGCCTCCGGCCGCGCTGTAAAGTACGAACAGGCCCAGTGTCGACACTGCCACCAGTCCAAACAGCAGTGCTGCATCGAGATGCAGGGTATGTTGCCAGTCGCGGCGGCTGGCGTCTTCACGGCTGCTATCGAGCAGGGTACTCATGATTCGGGTTTTAGCAGATATTGATCGAGGATGATACGCGCAATAGGTGCTGCCACGGCGCTGCCACTGCCGCCGTGTTCGACGACAACTGCAACCGCGATACGCGGTTTATCCAGTGGTGCGAAGGCGATGAACAGCGAATGGTCACGCAGCTTCTCGGCGAGTTTCTCGGCGTCATATTCCTCCTCTTGCTTGAGGCCGAATACCTGGGCCGTTCCGGTTTTTCCGGCAAACTGGTACTTGGCATCTTTCCCGACCTTACGTGCTGTGCCACGCTTGCCCTGTACGACCTCGTGCATGCCGTTGATTACATCGCTCCAGTGCTGACGATCTTCGATGGGGATATCCGGCTCGGGTGCTACCGGCAAGGGTGTCAGTTCTATGTCACCGTAGATCTGGGTAGACGCGACGATATGCGGCTTCTTGCGGTTGCCAAAGCTGGCCAGGGTTGCCGTGGCGCTGGCCAGTTGCAGCGGCGTTGTCAGTACAAAGCCCTGACCAATACCGGCAATCAGGGTTTCTCCCGGGAACCAGGGCAGGTTGCGTGCCGCACGTTTCCATTGCCGCGAAGGCATCAGCCCTGGCAACTCGCCACTGATATCAATGCCGGAACGTTCACCAAAACCGAATTTTGACAGAAAGTCGTGCAGCCGGTCGATCCCCATCGACAGCGCCAGATCGTAGAAATACACATCGCAGGACTGGGCAATGGCGGCAGTCAGATCAACGGTCCCGTGTCCGCTGCGTTTCCAGTCGCGGTACTTGCGCGCCTTGCCGGGCAGCTGGTAGAACCCCGGACAGTAGGTGTGTGCATGCTTGCTGGTAATGCCCTGCTCAAGGCCGCCCAGGCCGACAAAGGGTTTCAGGGTTGAGCCGGGCGGGTACTGGCCGCGCAGTGCGCGGTTGAACAAAGGTTGTTTATCGTCTTCGCGCAATGCCGTATAGGTTTTCAAGTCAATACCGTTCACGAACAGGTTGGGATCGTAGGTGGGCTTGCTGACAAAGGCCAGTACATCACCATTGTTCGGGTCGATGACGACCACCGCGCCAGCTCGTATGCCGAGCGCCTGGTCGGCGACATTCTGCAGTTCGACGTCCAGTGTAAGGTACAGGTTGTTACCCGGCACCGGTGGTGTGCGCACCAGGGCGCGCAATACACGACCTTCGGCATTGGTTTCTACCTGGCTGTAGCCAACAGTTCCATGCAGTATATCTTCATAGGTTTTTTCGATACCTACCTTGCCGATGTGCGTGGTGCCACTGTAATCGGAGGTATCTATGCGTTGCAGGTCGCGTTCATCGATGCGGCCGACATAGCCCACTGCGTGTGCCAAAAGTGGACCGTGCGGGTAGTGGCGGGACAGGCCGGCCACAACATCGACACCGGGATAGCGGTGCCGGTCGACAGCGAAACGTGCCACTTCTTCGTCACTGAGACGAAAGCGCAGCGGCACAGGTTTGAAAACCGGTGTGCGTTTGCGTAGCTGGTCAAAGCGTTTGCGATCCACGTCGCGGATGTTGACCAGTTGCGACAGCGCGTCCAGCGTCGCGTCCATGTCATGCACCTGCTCGGGCGTGATTTCCAGCCGGTAGGATGGCAGGTTGTCGGCCAGGATCAGGCCGTTGCGGTCAAAAATCAGCCCGCGATTGGGCGGCAGCGGTAGTATTTTTATGCGGTTGTCGTCAGACAGTGTGATGTAGTGTTCGTGTGCCAGCACCTGGAGATATATCAGCCGTCCCACCAGGACAGCGAACAGTATCCCGGCAAACACCAGTGCCTGTACCGAGCGCTGCATGAACAACTGGCTCTCGAACAGGTAATCCTTGATCGTAATCCGCACCGCCATGGCTCACTGCACCTGGAAGTTGATACGCAGGGCGCTCAGAAAACGGTATACGAGAGGCCACAACAGCGCGCCGACCAGCGACGGCAGCCAGTAGCTGGGCGGGCGTGCAGGTCGGCCAATGGTGCTGTCAACCCACAAGGTCAGCAGCTGGTGCAGCACCAGCATAACCAGCACCGTGAGCGCCTGTTGCCACATGGGGTAGATACGAATGCGCTGGTGCAGGCGCACACTGACGTAGGCGATGATGCTCAGTGCCAGCGCATGTTGTCCGAGCAGGGTTCCGGTGAGCACATCCAGCAACAGGCCGGCGATGAACCCGGAAGCAACGCTGACCCGGTAGGGCAATGCCATGCACCAGAAGATCAGTGTCAGTGTGACCCAGTCGGGACGCCAGGGATGCAAGTTATCAGCAAGCGGGATAATGGTGAGCAGCATGGCTACAGCAAAACTCAGCAGTATGATGATGCCACCGTGGTGCCGGGTCAGATTCATGGTTCGCTGGCTTCGGCCTGGTCGGTGGCCGGTTCCGGCGCCGGTAATGGTTGCTGCAGCTCCGGGGGCCAGATCAGCAATATCTCACGGCTGCGGTCCAGCAGCGCACGCGGACGCGCGGTAACCTGCGAAAAGGTGCGACCGGGGTCCTGTTGTACGTCAGTCACTTCGGCAACCGGGTAGCCAGGCGGGAAGCGGCCGCCCAGACCCGAGGTGAC
>CAZWJB010000192.1:0-3202 GCA_964634485.1 uncultured Thiohalobacter sp.
GTGACAAAACGGGGCCTATTGTAACTGGCAGTGGCAAGCGGAGTGAAGTTTCTTCGCGACAGGCCCCTAGTCGGCGCGACCGACAGCACGCAGCGACACCCACTCATCCGTGATATCGATCAATTCGCCGTAACCCACCAGCGAATGCGCAAGATCGGACAGCTTGATAGCACGGTGTTTTGACTGGGCGCGTACCGAGTCGATCATTTTATCCAGCGCTTTTTCATCCAGCGGCTGGGTGAAAGTCGACACGATTTTGATACAACGCCAGTCCGTATATCCGGTCAGTTTCATCAGAAATGCCTCACGCCGGGCGTCGGTAGCAAAATCCAGCTCGGTCGCTGCATGGATGAAGGATTCTCCTGTCAACTCATCGGGTTCCTTGTGCAGGTACATCTCGATTTCAAAAGGTGCGGGGTTGTCACTGGCATTTTTGCTCTGCCGCAGCAGTATCTGTACAGCATCATACAAGGCTGAAACAACACGGCGCTCATTCAGACAGCGGAAATCCACACCGTTGGCGCCGGAGAAATAATTGATCAACGGACTTCCCGCTTCGGGCACACCCACGAACTGAAGGTGTGCACCGCCTTCGCTATTGCGCGCCAGAAAAAATGGTATGGTAGGCGTATTGGCCGCCAGCAGGGCTTCGTATATCCGCGATGTGGTTGCGCCCCAGATATCACCGATATCAACGCCGAGCTTGTGCTGATTCCTGGTGATCAGTTCGACAAAGAATTCCTTCAGTCCTTCCCGCTTGCCACCCAGAATGCGCTCCAGCATCAGTACCGTGCCTTCATCCCCGTCCAGGGTATGGACCACGCGATAGGGAATATCCATCAGGTTGGTTGCAGATTTCTTCTGCTGCAGCGACACCAGGCCGACCTTGACCGTCGCACCCTGCCTGATATCCACATGATCCTGTAACTGGATACGCATACCGCGCGTGGAAATATCCTTTGAACTGCCCTCGAAGGTCCTGCTGGCAATGCGGACATCAACTTTTGTTTCCGCCAGGTAGCGGTCTTCGCGGCGCCGCTCTACGTAACCGAAACGTATCAGTTCGGGTCGCAACTGATCAGCGGAGAGCGACACTTTTTCCCTGACCTTGCCGTCTTCCAGAGCGCGGCACTCCGTACCCACCCAGGCCACTAACCCGCCGGCCGCCGGTGCGCCGGAATTACCTTTCAATGTCTGGAAGTCCTGCGTCACGTCAACGACGTAGCCTACGTAGTGCAGTTTTTTCAGGCGTTCCCGCAATTCGCCCATCTGCGCCTCGGATTTATATTGCAGACGCTGAGAGACTTCATCCACTTTTCTTTCTGGAACGGAGACCGCGGGCACGCGACTGACGTGCACCTTGACAATACAGTGCTCCGACTGCTCCATTGTATAGCGCAACAGCTCCTGAAAGGCTGCGGGTGAGCCATACTCGAAGTCAGCCGCAGAGTGTATGCGCATACACTGATCCTGCTCACCACGCCGACGGAACATCGCCATAACGAACGACTGGTCCTGCTCCAGCTGCTGCAGACGCCGCGGCAGACACAGCGGAGTGAAGTTGTAGTTGTCCTCGTCGGTGCAGAAAAAACGGGCCAGATGCGAATTACCTTCACTCATTGCAACTGCCTGCGCACGCAGGCCGGCGTTGTCCTGCTCGACGAAGAAAGGAATCTGGGTTGCGCTTTGCGCATAACAGCGCTCGAAATACCAGCTCAGGATAGACTGGTATTCGTCATCAACGTCCAGTTTGTATCTATTTTGATAGCGCTCGACAAGCGCTTCCATCAGCCCGGAAAAACCAGCCGGCTTCTCCAGGTTCAGGCGCCGCAGACACAGGATAGTCTCGGCATCGCGCTCCACACTGCTGACAACCTGATATGGGATACGGCTTACATTCACCTTGCCCGCTTCACCGTTCAATTCCGGCCAGGAAACCATCACCTCCTGGTCCGGCTGCAAGGCAGCCAGTCCCTTGACAAGAACCTGGGCACCACAAACCGAGATATCGCGGGTAATAGCACTGGACCTGATATTGCCTCGCTCCAGAACCACGGTACAGGCATATTTCAGTCGCGGGTGGATGCGTTTGCGGAAATAGCCCAGCGGCAACAGCTCAGGGTTGTCGACCAGGGCACCGGGCAAATCACTTTCATCTGCATCCGCTCCCTGCCCGTCACCGGCCCGTTCCCGTGCTGCAGCACGCGCCCGTTCCATGCGGCGCTGCTCGATTTCGCTACGTCGCTGTGCGGCCGCTATGCGCTCTGTCTCCCTCGCCTGGAGGGTATGGGCGCCACCGACAATGGCCTCGAAGACACCGACGGTATATACGCCGTTGTTGTCGCGCAGCCCCTGTTCGAATATCTCGAAAGACACGTCGTCCAGGTAATGGACCCGGTCATTGAACGCATAGCGGCGGCATTCACCCGCCACCCGACCGCGCATGTCGATGGTCTGGAAGCAGGGACGCGTCAGGCGCGATTCCTTCATGCGCTTCAGAAACCGCCCGGTGCCGGAGCTTTCTGCCACGATCTCGATGACCAGTCCCTTGTCACTGGAACTGACCGAAGAACGCCTGAAATGTTTAATTATGATTTCGCCCATATTCCCTGCTGCGCCAGCTGCGGCATACCTTCAAATCGACCGACCAACTGCCCGGGGAAGGGTTATTACTCTTTTAATTTCATCAAGTTAGATCGAAGCAGCGAAATATGCAGCTGCCTGACTTATGTATCGGCAAGGTTGCCGTTTTTCTCCAGCCAGTTGCGGCGATCCGAGGAACGGTTTTTGGCAAGCAATAAATCGAGGGTTTTATGACTGCTGTCACCGGGCTGAACCGTTAACTGAACCAGTCGGCGGGTATCAGGATCAATAGTGGTTTCGCGCAGCTGCAAGGGATTCATTTCCCCCAGGCCCTTGAAGCGCTGTATATTGACCTTACCCTTGATTTTTTCGGCAGCGATTCGATCCAGAATACCCTTCTGTTCTGCGTCGTCCAGCGCGTAGAACACCTGCTTCCCCGCATCAATACGGTACAGTGGCGGCATAGCGACGTATACATGCCCGGCTTCCACCAGGGGCCGGAAGTGTCTCAGGAACAGGGCACACAGTAATGTGGCGATGTGTGCGCCGTCCGAATCCGCGTCAGCCAGAATGCAGATCTTGCCATAACGGAGCTTTTTCAGGTCGGCAGAACCCGGTT
>CAZWJB010000193.1:0-3193 GCA_964634485.1 uncultured Thiohalobacter sp.
CAGGATAACCAGTCCCTGCTCAAGGGGACGCTCGGTGTATACCGGCCCGAGATCCCGCCGCATCAAAAAGCGAAGGAACAGAATCTCACCTGCATACAGTGTCACCAGAACCTGACACACAATCTCTCCTTTCCGGTCGCCTGGAGTGGCAAGCAGAACGGAGCAGAGCAGGGCAGCGCCGAGGCAGGGAAGCAGAAATCCGCGGTATGTGCCGGTTGCCACGGGGCCGACGGCAACAGCGCGCAATCCACTTTCCCGCGTATCGCCGGGTTGAATACCAACTACCTCTCCCTGCAGCTCCATGCGTTCAAGGCGGGCAGACGGAAAAGCGACATTATGCAGGGTATTGTGGCGGCGCTGAGCGAACAGGATATGGCGGATCTGGCAGCCTTCTTCAGCAGGCAGAAGATGCGTCCCACCCGGTTCTGGCCCAGGGTGCTGTCGCTTCAGCTGCGAGCTGATCTGGAAATCGGTGCGTCGCTGTACCAGCAGAGCTGTGCGCGTTGTCATGGCTTGACCGGCCGTGGCCAGGGCATTTTTCCAGCGCTGGCGGGCCAGTATCCCGATTACGCTGTCGCACAAATGGTTGCCTTCAAGGCGGCAAGTCGCGACCAGCACTCCATCATGCGTGATGTGGCGAAAGGGCTTGGCAACAATGATTTGAGGTTGATCGCCGACTACCTGGCGGGGCTCAAGTGAGCGGTTCACCCGGGCGGCCCCGGCCTTCCGTGCACCCTGACCTGCGCGCCTATGACGTATTTATCAGTGTGGAAGGTTTGCGGGTTCGGGTACCGAAGCCTCTGCTCGGATTTATTCCTTTCGCGGTAAGCAAGAGGTTCGGGTTCTATGTCGTGATGAAGCTTGCCGCCCCCGAGTCCAGCGAGCCTGCGCTGCTGTTGAGCCTGGCCAGAACCGCGCTTGCCGAGGAGTTTGCACCGATTAGCCGGAGCTCGCCGGACAAGTGGCAACTACAACAGATAAACTGTCGCGAAGTTGGCGCGGCACCGCCAATGTTTCAGCGACCGGATTGTATCGACCAGGACTGGGGCGCGCTATGGTATGAGCTTGGAGATGAGTCCGCGAAACGCGATCGCTACGAGCTGGCAAAGACGCGTCTGTGGGACGAAGACTTCAAGGTGCCGAGGGCGCCTTCATGAACGAGAACAACGCCCCGCTACGGATTGATCAGATGCAGTGCCTGAACCTCAGGGGGCGACACGTCACCTGCACGCGGTGCGCCGACACCTGTCCGGCAAAGGCACTGAAACTGTCTGCGGACGAGGTCTGTCTGGACGTGGGGCGATGTACCGCATGCGGGGCCTGCCTGCCGGTTTGTCCGTCAGGTGCCCTGTGGCTGACCGGATTCGACCCGCGGCAATTTCTGCAAACCGTGGCGGGCGCGGCCGAGGTACACATTCATTGTAGCCGCAGTGACCCTCCCGACGCCGGCAACATGGTTCCCTGTCTCCAGGTTCTGGATGCCCGCTTGCTTGCTGCGGTCGCAGCAGACGGTGCGCAGACCGTGGTGCTGCGCGGTACCGGTCAATGTTCGAGTTGCGATCGAGGAGATGCCCGCGCTACCGTCGCGCAGATGCACGCCGACCTGAAAAGATGGTTCACTGATGCCCCTGTGCAGCTTATGCAGGAACACCGGGCGCAGACCGGAACGGGGGCGCAGTCAGGTGAGGATCAGGTTCAGCTCGGCCGTCGAAATTTCCTGCGTTTTGCCGGTGCGCATGCTGCCCACGGTGCTTCGAAGTGGCTCGTGGATACTGCACCGGAACAGGATGAGGCGCCATCGCAATGGCCCTTTTTCACGAGCGATGGAAGTTCCAGTCGCCTATCCGTATACCAGGAGCTGCTGGCAGAGCGGGCCGGGGCACTTCCCTGGCGAGACCATCGGTTGCCCTGGCGTTCCCGCATGTTCAGCGATGCATGCAGCGCGTGTCTCACCTGCGCCCAACATTGTCCCACGGGGGCGCTGGTAGCGGAGGAGACGGAGTCAACGATTTCGATCTGCTTCCGTTTGCGTCAATGCACGGACTGCGGTCTGTGTGAACGTCTGTGCCCCGAGAGCGCTATTTCGTGCACTTCGGTCGCGAGCCCGGAAGAGTTGTACGCAGCGCCGCATCGCGTGATGCATCGCAGTCAGCGGCAGTGCGCAGGCTGCGCCCGCAGCTTCGTTCCCGGGCCGGATTCCGCTGAGTTGTGCGTGACCTGTCAGAATGAGCACGATGTAGCGAATGACTGGAAGGCAATGTTGACCGAATCGTCGTAAGCGACGATTCTTACCCCGAACTGGTAGCGGACTCTGGTGTTTTTTCTGCGTCACTATCCATGCGCTGTTTTACCGGCTCTGCGCATCCTTTGCACCACCATCTCTCGCAGCGGGCTGCTGACTCAAGGCGCCTGTGCAGAAAACGGCTGGTTGACTGACTGCCCTCGGAATCGTCAAACATCCAGTGCAGGAAGGTTGCCAGGTAGAGTGCTGTGAGTGCTGTTTCCTCAATAGCGCGCAGCGGCAGCGTTGTGTCCCGGCCAGCCGCCTCCCGCAGCCACTGCACGGTGCGGCTGACGCGTAGCAGGCCTTTGATCTGGTAGTGCAGGTGCCCCGGTTCCAGCTTGCCGAAAATCATTTGCCGGGTCGTACGCCGGTGAGCCGACAAAATGCCCAGCCAGCCCATCAGCAGGGTGTGAATCTTTTCCTCGCTGCTGCGCTCCTGAAAAGCTTTGTCTTCGGCAACCTTCAGCATCGCCTGGTCAGCCCGGTCAAACCAGGCGTCGATCAGATCCTCTTTCTCCCGGTAGTGATGACGAATATCGTCCAGGGAAATGTTCAGTTCGGCGGCGATAGCGTGCAGCCGTACGGACTCCCAGTCGCGCCTGTCTGCCATCTCAAGCGCGGTATCGATAATACGCTGATCGAGATGTGATTTCGCCGCTGGCATACTAACCTCCCTGAATCGCCTTCCAGGATTACCCTCTACACTAATAAGTATAGTAGACCGAAACAGGTGTATCCTGACAATATGGGTGTGGCGTCATTCCTTATGGAGACGACGGTGCGCAGTCTTGATCCCGATTTCAACCTGCTCGACGGGTTGGCTGGCCAGGCGGAGCCCATAGCCAAAGCAGCCATGAAAGAACAGGCGACGACTGGCAAGGCGCGCCTGGGTTATGAGGCCGGTATCGT
>CAZWJB010000194.1:0-3169 GCA_964634485.1 uncultured Thiohalobacter sp.
TGGCGAAAGGTATGTTGGCGGGAACCTTTACCCGTACCGAGCCATCCGGTTCGATTGGCGCATAGCCGATTATTTCACGCATCAGCTGGCCGGCACTGGCACCGAACGCCGTACCGGGCAACATAACAAGATCACGGTCGGGCAGGCTGACGGGTTTAACAATGCGCAGGAAGCGTGCCGGCCTGTTGTCGGCCGTGGTGGTCAGGGCGGGGTCAACCAGTGTTGCAATGTCTGCAGCCGCTGCGCCGAACCCGTTAAAGCTGCCGTCGAAGTCATACACGCTGCGGATATTGAGGATACCTACATTCTGGCTCACCAGCGCGGGATCGAAGTCGTAGCTTGCAGTTGCCGGCGCCTGTCCATCAGAAATAATTGAAGGCAGTTGTCGCGGCTGGCCGGCGACCACATCGCGGTACAGAACGCCTTCCTGCGGGATGAATATCGGTTGCTGGGTTTGCTGGTCCATGTCGTAGAGGAAGACGCTGTACAGCGGCGGTGCTTCCACCACATTGGGGTTGCTAAGGAGTTGTGTAGTGCAGGGTACAATAAGATTATTTTCCAGCAGGCGGCACGGAGTCCAGCCAACCAGCGCACGATTGGTACCGTCCCAGAACGGATAAAAGGAACTGAATCTGCCACCCAGCGCAGGCAGGTTGTCTGATCGCACGGGATTGAACGCAACCGAGGCCTGTGCTGGCCCGGTCAGTATCCCCTGGTTGATCGCAGTAGTCTGGGCATTATCGACATAGTTGGCGGTATCGATCTTGATGATGTCGCCACCCTGAAATGCGCCGGTAAAGGGCTTCAGCAATGCCATGATTTCGCCATCCGGAAATTCCCGCGCCTGGGTAAACTGAACCGTTGCGCCGTTGGTACCGGTGTCGTGACTGTTGGCGCCATAAAGCAGTTGCAGGTTGGTGCCGTCCGGATTCATTTTATACAGGTGCACCGCATTGTTACCCGGTGCGTTGTCCCAGCGTGAAAAAACCACTTCCCCGCTTTCGAGGACTACCGGATCCAGATCGTTACTCTGGTTGAACGAAACCTGCTGGATACTGGTGCCGTCGCCTTCCATGACGTGCAGCACAAACGCCGGATTGTTGCGGCTTTCGTCCAGCGCTGAAAACTGGGGTTTACCTTCATCCACAAGCGTGGCACGGGCTGTGCGCTGGCGAGTCGATGAGAAGATAATCCGGCCGTCCGGCAGGTAATGAGGTGCGATATCCTGCCCAATCTCGGTTTGCAGATCGGACTGAATGACGCGTGTCAGGGAGCTGCTGATAATTTCGTATTCCCAGATATTCCAGGTGGGCTGGTCTTCCGGGGCAGCGCCCTGGACATCCGGCAGACGCAGGGCAAACAGCAGTTTGCTACCGTCATAGGATATTTCGACGTCCTTGACGTCACCCATGGCACCGGTCAGGGCGCTGGTAACATCGCGTTCGGCGGCGCCGGGCGAGGCCAGATCGCGGAAGATCAGCACACCACCGGGGGTGAAGCTGGCAGGGTCGCGGATATCCGCGTCATCCATAGCCGGTACCGGTTGTCTTACGTAGGCAATACCGAAGTCTGCTACCAGCGGGTCCAGGCCGGCGCCACCGCCTCCAACAATATCGCCGCCACCGCAGGAAGCGAGCACAGTGCTGACCAGTAGCAGCACACCGGCCACAACGCGTGATCTCCAGGTGTTTTGATCCTGCTCTGCTCTGCCAGTCATGGATGCCCCTTTGTTAATCAGATTCAACATACTGTTTTTATTCTAAATAATGGCCATTATGTATCAGTAGCCGCCGATGGCCCGTTGCCAGCCCGTTGATTAAACAAGCAAAGATCGGGCCTGGTCCCTGGTGGCTGCTGCGAATGGTCTTGCTTCCTTATATATACGGCTATATACGGCCTGATCCGGGTTTACTTCAGCTGTTGCCGAATGGAGACGGTGTCTGCAGCTGGTGACAGCGTTACAGCGGCGTCGGTAACGACTATAGGACTCAGCCGCCGAATTGATCTGTGAACCCGGTCACAAATCGAAAAATCCGCGTGGTTACGGGCTTTTGATGTGTCGAGTGGGTATCAAGTCTGGCCCCGGTAATGCCGATAAATGTGGACTGGTTCACAGTAAGGGGGCTTTTTGTGTTTTAGATTCGCTCTCAACACCGGGTGTTTACCAGCTGGACCGTTATTTGCTAACAGTCCAGCCGAGACAGATAACGAATAAACGGGGCTTCCAATGACGAAGACAGACAAAGAGCAGATTCGAACCAGCCAGGGGGGCAAATGTCGAAGCACGCTGCCGCTCAAGGTCGCAGCGGGGGTCATGGCACTGGCGCTGGCTATGCCCGTATTTGCCGGCCCACGCGAACAGGCCAAGCGTATCCACGATCGTCTCACCGGGGTGCAGCCAACGGCTGGGGTGCTGGACAGGATGGAAGCGGAGATCAGTACTGGTAGTGGACCCACCGCAGCGGCAATGATTGCAATGGATGGTCCGAATAACCCGAATTCAAAGTATTTCTACAACGTCACTCTGAAAAATTTCGCCACGCCCTGGACCAATGAGGCTCAGGATATTTTTGCGCCGTTCAATGATTACACGGCCCTGGTGATTGGCATGATCCGCGACGACGTGTCGTTCAATCAGCTATTTTCCACAGATTTTGCCTATGAGGGCGCCTCCGGAGTGGTGTCGAGCCAAGTATCGCCAAGCAATAACAACCATTATACGGAACTGGAAGCAAACGGCATCGACTTGAGTGATGGCAATCTATTTGTCCGGACGTCTCAAACGGTCGGTGCTCAGGGTGCGGCCGGAGTTTTCACCACCCGTGCCGCCGCCCGCGCCTTTTTTATCGATGGCACCAATCGTGCCATGTTCCGCTTCACTATGTTGAATCACCTCTGCAAAGATATGGAAGAGGTGAATGACACTACCGGCACACCGGATCGTATTCGCCAGGATGTCGGTCGCAGCCCGGGTGGCGACAGCCGAATTTTCATGAACAGCTGTATTGGTTGCCATATCGGTATGGATCCTATGACGCAGGCATTTGCCTACTACGACTTCGTGTATACGCCAGGTAATGAAGACGCTGGCCAGCTCGTCTATACCCCCGGTTCGGTGCAGCCGAAGTATCTGATTAACTCGGACAACTTCAAGTCCGGCTACGTGACA
>CAZWJB010000195.1:0-3140 GCA_964634485.1 uncultured Thiohalobacter sp.
GTCTGGAACGCGCCTCTGAAGAGGGTGAAATTGTTACCGGTGTTATCAACGGTAAAGTGAAAGGTGGTTTCACCGTTGATATAGAAGACATCCGTGCGTTCCTGCCAGGTTCGCTGGTCGACGTACGTCCGGTACGTGATACCACGTACCTGGAAGGCAAGGAACTCGAATTCAAGATCATCAAGCTCGACCAGCGCCGCAACAACGTCGTGGTATCACGCCGTGCCGTAGTCGAGTCCGAATACAGCGCCGAGCGCGAGCAACTGCTGGAAGGCCTGCAGGAAGGTGCGCAGGTCAAGGGTATCGTCAAGAACCTTACCGATTACGGCGTGTTCGTGGACCTGGGCGGTATCGATGGTCTGCTGCATATTACCGACATGGCGTGGAAGCGCGTCCGTCACCCGTCTGAAATCGTTGAAGTGGGTGAAGAGATCGAGGTCAAGGTGCTCAAGTTCGATCGTGAGCGCAACCGCGTTTCTCTCGGCCTGAAGCAACTGGGTCAGGATCCGTGGGCCGATCTGGCACGCCGCTACCCGGAAAGCACACGCCTGTTCGGTGCAGTTACCAATATTGCCGATTACGGCTGCTTCGTGGAAATCGAAGACGGTGTGGAAGGTCTGGTGCACGTTTCCGAAATGGACTGGACCAACAAGAACGTCAACCCCGGCAAGATGGTGCACGTCGGCCAGGAAGTCGAGGTCGTGGTGCTGGATATTGACGAAGAGCGCCGCCGCATCTCGCTGGGCATGAAACAGGCCCATCCCAATCCCTGGGAAGAATTCTCCGCTACCCGTAACAAGGGTGATCATGTCAAAGGCACCATCAAGTCCATTACCGATTTCGGTATCTTTATCGGCCTGGATGGCGGTATCGACGGACTGATCCATCTGTCCGATATCTCCTGGAACGAAACCGGCGAAGAGGCTGTCCGTAAATACAAGAAGGGCGAGGAACTGGAAGCCGTGGTGCTGTCCGTCGATGCCGAGCGTGAGCGAATTTCCTTGGGTATCAAGCAGCTTGAGAAAGATCCCTTCTCCAATTTCTCAGCAGATAACGCTAAAGGTTCTATTATTAAAGGCGTTATTAAGGAAGTCGACGCCAAAGCGGCGATTGTGGACCTCGGCGATGGCGTAGAAGGTATCCTGCGCGCTTCCGAGCTGGCACGTGACCGGGTCGAGGATGCCCGTACTGTGCTGAGCGTGGGCCAGGAAATCGAGGCCAAGTACGTGGGCATGGATCGCAAAACCCGCGCTATCGCGCTGTCCATCAAGGCCAAGGACAACGATGAAGAGGCGGCCGCGGTCAAGGATTACTCACGCGGTGGGGCGGCGACTGGTGCCACACTGGGTGATGTTTTGAAGGAGCAACTCGAAAATAATGGAGACTAATCAATAAATTGGTCTATGCTTGGGAACAGGGTGCAAGGGTGGCCGGTCGGCTGCCCGCAACCAATGGGGATAGTGAATTATGACAAAGTCTGAGTTAATCGAAGTACTCGCGGCTAAACACAGTCATTTAAACCATAAGGACGTGGAATTGGCGGTAAAAAGTCTGATTGAGCAGATGAGTCAGTCACTGTCCACGGGTAATCGTATCGAGATCCGCGGTTTTGGCAGTTTTTCCCTGCATTACCGGCCGCCCCGTATGGGCCGCAACCCCAAAACCGGCGATGCAGTGGCCCTGGCAGCGAAATATGTGCCGCATTTCAAACCCGGCAAGGAATTACGGGAACGAGTGAATATCCATGCCCGCCAGGATGCCCCTGCTGATGCCGCCCCGGTGGCAGAAGAGAACACGACAGTCTCCGCGGGCGAGGGCAGCCTGTTCTAGAGGAGCCCGCCCCTACGGTTTCCACCACACCGAAAAGAGGCTGATTTCAAATCAGCCTCTTTTTTTTGTCCAGGTGTTTGCCGCCAACCTGTAAAGCACAGATAATCAGGACTTCCATGGTTTACGCATGAGGGGCGGCAATGAGACGCCTGTTTGGTTTTGTTTTAGTGGTTATTCTGGTGGTGCTCGGTTTGTCCTTTGCGGTGCTGAATTCGCAAGCCGTAGCACTGAATTATTATTTCGGCTCCCGGGATATCCCGCTGTCGATGATTGTCGTCGTGTCTCTGGCGGCAGGTGCTGTGACGGGTGTGCTGGTCAGTTTGGGTGCCATTGTCAGACTGAAGCAGCAGGCTGGCAGTTTGCGCAGAAGGCTGCGAACCGCCCAGAGAGATACTGAGCAGACGAGTATCCTGCCTTAACCATGCAAATACTACTCTGGCTTTTGCTACCGGTCGCAGCCGCATCCGGCTGGTGGATGGCGCAGTACAGCCGCAAAAAAAACAAGGCCGGTGCCCGCGCCAGATTAAACTCGGCCTATGGGCGGGGGCTCAACCATCTGCTCAATGAAGAACCCGACAAGGCAACCGAAGTGCTCATACAGATGGTTGAAGTGGACCCGGACACCGTCGAACTGCACCTTGCACTGGGCAGCCTGTTCAGGCGTCGGGGCGAGGTGGATCGTGCCATCCGTTTGCACCAGAATATCATTGTGCGTTCGAAACTGAGCGACGCTCTGCGTTCCCAGGCAACACTGGAGCTGGGCCGGGATTTTCTGAAGGCGGGTTTGCTGGATCGCGCCGAGCAGCTTTTTCAGAATCTGCTTGATCGCTCGGAATATGAGCAGGATGTATGTCAGCACCTGGTCGAGTTGTATCAACAGGAAAAGGAATGGGACAAGGCTCTGGGCGTCGCGGAACGGCTGGTGGACCTCGATTCCGGGCAGTGGAAGCTGCGCCTGGCGCAATATCATTGCGAGCTCGGTGAAGCCGCGCTGGATAAGCAGGAACTGGACCGGGCAATGGATGAAGCGGAACTTGCGCAGCGCGAAGATCCGGACTGTGTTCGCGCAACCCTGGTCAAGGGCCACGTCTTTCAGCTCAGGGGTGATTTTGGCGCTGCAATAAAGGCCTATCAGCGGGTAGAAGCGCAGAACGCTGATCTGCTGCCGGAAGTGATGGGAGAAATCCAGACCTGTTATACCCGACTGGACGATGTCAAGGGTTGGGAACATTATCTGGGCGCGCTGGTTGCGCGACACAGTTACCTGGTCTTTTTCCAGAAAAAACTTGTCCACCGGCAGGCGCAGGACC
>CAZWJB010000196.1:0-3117 GCA_964634485.1 uncultured Thiohalobacter sp.
TAGTCGCGGAAGTCCGGCATGCGCAGGGCCTTGCGCAACAGGCCGCCGTTGGCGTGCGGATTGGCGCTCATGCGCCGCTCACCGGTGGGCGCCAGCGCTCTCAGTTCCGGGAGCAGCTTGCCCTTGTCGTCAAACAGTTGCTCCGGTTTGTAGCCCTTCAACCAGTCTTCCAGCATCTGCAGGTGTTGGGGATTGTCATGCATACCCGACAGCGGTACCTGGTGAGCGCGCCAGAAGCCTTCGACCTTCTTGCCGTCGACCTGCTTCGGCCCGGTCCAGCCCTTGGGCGTGCGCAGCACGATCATTGGCCAGCGGGCACGCGTCGCCTTGCCGCTTTCGCGCGCCTGTCCCTGGATGAAACGAATCTCTGCCAGGCAGCGGTCCATGGTCGCGGCCATGGTCTGGTGCAGGACCATGGGATCGTCACCTTCGACGAAATAAGGCTTCCAGCCATACCCCCGGAACAGATCTTCCAGCTCCTGGTGCGGGATGCGCGACAGAATGGTTGGATTGTTGATCTTGTAGCCGTTCAAATGCAGGATCGGCAGCACCGCGCCGTCGCGGATCGGGTTCAGGAACTTGTTGGAGTGCCAGGACGTGGCCAGGGGACCGGTTTCCGCCTCGCCGTCACCGACCGCTACCGCCACCAGCAGGTCGGGATTGTCGAAGGCCGCACCAAATGCGTGCGATACGCTGTAACCCAGCTCACCACCTTCGTGGATGGACCCCGGGGTTTCCGGCGTACAGTGGCTGCCAATGCCGCCGGGGAACGAAAACTGCCTGAAGAATTTATGCATACCTTCCGCATCTTCGCTTTTGTCCGGGTAAATCTCGGAATAGGTGCCCTCCAGGTACACCGGCGCCAGCACGCCGGGTGCACCGTGGCCCGGACCGGCCAGAAAAATGGCATTCAGATCCTCTTTGACAATCAAGCGGTTCAGGTGGGTGTACATAAAGGAAAGGCCCGGGCTCGCGCCCCAGTGGCCCAACAGGCGGTTCTTGATATGTTCGGGCTTCAGCGGCTCCCTGAGCAGAGGGTTTTCCTGCAGGTAGATCATGCCTGCCGCCAGGAAGTTGCAGGCCCGCCAGTAGGCATCGACTTTCGCGAGTACTTCCGGGGACAGGGGGTTTTCAGTGGTTTCCAGTTCGGACGCGGCAACAGACATGACGAAATCCTCCTATATTAAAAGCCGGATCGATCAGCCATGCGGCCGATTTAAAGCGTGAGTCGAGCACAAAGTATAGACAGTAAAATTGCCTGGTGCTATTCACGTTTGCTGTTTGCTGTTCGCTGTGCACTGTACTCACTCCCCGCCCATGCAGCGATCCCGCATCAGCCGGCAGATTCCTCTCTTCCGGGCGACCTGATCGAGCTGAACATTCGTATCAGACCCGTATATTTCCAGAACCCAACCTTTGCGCACTCCTAATCAGGTCGTTCTGCTGGTAGCATATGCATGAACCACCTTTACTAGCAGCCCCGGTTATCCATGCCCAGATTTTTCAGAAAACTTCAGGAAAATATCCGTTACCTGATCGACCAGGCGTTTGTGCACAAGTTTATCGGGCAGTCTCTGCTGTTTTTAACGCTGGTGGTATTGACCACCCTGATCGGGATGACAGCCATGTTCTTCGGGCTGTTCTCGGAAGATAACGCCGGAATCGATACGATCCCGCGCGACATTGATGCCGGCGTCCTGGATTCACTGTGGTGGTCCGTGAACCAGGTCATGCGTCTTCCAGGACTCAAGCAGGCCTATGGCGCCACGGCTCCGGTAGTGATGTATTCGCTGTTCCTGTCGCTCATGGGACTGGTGGTTTTCAGTGTGTTGATCTCGCTGATCAACAACACCATGCGCAGCCGCATCGAGGCACTGCGCAAGGGCGATACGCAGGTCCTGGAACGCAACCACGTGCTGCTGCTGGGATGGAACAACAAGGTATTTTCCATCCTGCAACAGCTGGCCCGGCTCCAGCCCGGCACCAAGGTCGTTATACTCGCACCGCGGGAAATTGACATCATGAAGGAGCAGCTCAGGGTCGCAGGCATCCGGCGCGAACGGGTCAAAGTCATCCTGCGCAGCGGGATACCCAGCAATCATGGCGAGCTCGACCGGGTGGCCGTCAACCGGGCTGCCAGTGTCATCGTCCTGGCAACAGATGCGGATGACAGCGAGGCCATCAAAACCATAGTACTGCTGATTGCACGCCAGGACTGGCTCGGCGAGCCACCGATCCTGACGTCAGAGGTTGCCATGGAGCGCAACTACGAACTGGCAAAAATTGCTGCCAGAAAAAGACTGCATATCATTTCCTCCAGCCGCATCATCAGCAAGGTGATTGTACAGACAGTTCGCAACCCGGGGTTGGCGGATGTGTATAGCGAACTCTTCTCCCCGTCGGGTAACAGTATCCATGTACAGTCCATGTCCGATTGTACAGATCGCCCGGTTGCCGAGATCGCGTTTGGACTGCGCGATGCCATAACCATTGGCGTTAGCTGGGATGAACAGCGTGATGGCGCAGTACGACATGCCGCCGGCCTCAATCTCGAGCCCGAGTACGAGGTTGCCGAAGATGAACAGCTGGTGCTGCTGACACGCGGCCTGCCGGTTACCTGCAGCCGATCCAGCATCCCGGAGTCACTGATATATCAGGAGGGCGGATCGGTCCCCCAGGTGCCGGCCCGAGTGCTGCTGATCGGCTGGACTGATATTCTCTACGACATCCTGCAGGAACTCGATGCGCACGCGTCGCGTGGTACCGAAGTGACCATCCTCTCGGACATCAGTGAGGAAAAGGCAAGGCAGCGGGTAGCCGGCCACCAGACCAGCGACCTCAAAAACCTGGCGCTGGTCTATCAGGAAGGCGATGCGGTGACGCCGGCTGCCTATGAAGACGTCGACATTTCCACCTTCCAGAGCATTGTCGTGCTTGCTGATCAACCTGACGATCAGGACGATGCGGAGGAAGATGCAGACACCCGCACCTTGCGCATACTGCTGCGTTTATCGGACCTGCGCAAGCAGGTTGACAGGCATCCACATACTGTTGCCGAACTGCTTGATGAGAACAACCGCGACCTGCTCGCTGGCCTCGGTGTGGACGATATCGTTG
>CAZWJB010000197.1:0-3112 GCA_964634485.1 uncultured Thiohalobacter sp.
GCCTGGTTGAACCCATAGGCATCCTGGCGGAGGGGACACGCGCCGTCGCAGAAGGTGATTACAGCCGGCGTCTTCCGGTTACCAGCGAGGATGAGCTCGGTTTTCTGGTGCGCCAGTTCAATGACATGACGCGTCGTTTGTCGAAGGCACGTGATCAGGCGCACAGCAGCCAGCAGGAAGTGGAGGGCCAGCGCGCCTACCTGGAAACCGTGCTGGGCAGCCTGTCATCGGGGGTATTGAGTATCAGCGTGAGCGGAGAGTTACGCACGGTCAATGAGGCAGCATGCCAGATTCTCGGTATTGACCTCAGTGGCCAGCTGGGTCACACGCTGGGCAGTATCTCGGTGCGCTACGCGTTTCTTGAGCCATTGTTCTCGCTGGTGCAAAGACATTATGACGAACAGTTACCGGACTGGCAGGAACAGGTTGAATTGTTTGACAGCGCCGGTCGCAGGGTGCTTTTGTGCCGGAGTACCGACCTGCCCGTCAGTGAGGAGTCGAACGGTGGTCAGGTGCTGGTGTTTGATGATGTTACTGACCTGATCCGTGCACAGCGTGATGCCGCCTGGGGTGATGTTGCACGCCGCCTCGCGCATGAAATCAAGAATCCGCTGACGCCGATTCAGCTGTCGGCGGAACGACTGCGCCGCAAGTATCTTGGCAGCATGAGCGGTAAAGATACCGAGATCATGGATCGCGCCACCCGCACCATCGTTCAGCAGGTGGAAACACTGAAGGAGATGGTAAATGCGTTCAGCGACTATGCGCGTGCACCCATGTTGCAGCTTGAACCGCTCGATCTGTACGAGCTTGTGCGCGACGTGGCGGACCTGTACACCGGTTCCAGGTTGCATATTCGCCTGGATCTGGTTGAGCCGTTGCCGATGCTGAACGGGGATGCCGGCCGCCTGCGGCAATTACTGCACAACCTGTTCCGTAATGCGCTTGAGGCAGTGCGGCACCAGCCGCGTGGCGAGCTGCTGGTGCAGTCGCGCTGGATACTGGACGCCGGCGAGCGGTTTATAGGGTTGTCCTTCGAAGACAACGGCAGTGGATTCTCGGACGAGGTGCTGGAGCGTCTGTTTGAGCCCTATGTTACGACCAAGACGCGTGGCACAGGCCTGGGACTTGCAATCGTCAAAAAGATCGTAGAAGAGCATAATGGCCAGATCCGCGCCCAGAATACCGCTCAGCACCATGCCTGTATCGAGTTGCGATTCCACGCCGAAACCCAAAATGCTTTATCGTAAAGCGCGCTGCTCTATAATGGCCCGCGATTCTTGGTGAAAACTGAATTTTAAAGACTCTATGAGCAACGGGAATTAACATGTCCTCCGGACACATTCTGGTGGTAGATGATGAGCCTGATATTCGTAATCTGGTAAAAGAAATCCTTGAGGATGAAGGGTTCGAGGTCAGTATTGCGGAAAGCGGTGAAACAGCGCGCCAGGCGCGACGAAAGCGTCGGCCCGACCTGATACTGCTGGACATCTGGATGGACGATGTCGACGGCATTACGCTGCTGCGTGAATGGTCTGAAGGCGGAAGCCTGCCCTGTCCCGTTATTATCATGTCCGGACATGCGACGGTGGAGACTGCAGTCGAAGCGACCCGTCTGGGCGCTTATGATTTCATTGAAAAGCCGATTTCGCTGGCCAGGCTGCTGCTGGTAGTCAGTCGGGCGCTCGAATCCGAAAAGCTGCAGCAGGAAAATATCGGCCTGAAACGCCAGGCGCAACCGGTTGCCGAACCGGCCGGGAAAAGCGAAGTCATGCAGGCGTTACGGGAACAGGCCAAACGGATTGCCCAGCACAATACCTGGGTGTTGATCAGCGGTGAGGCGGGTGCGGGCAAGGAAGTTGTGGCACGTTATATTCACACGCAAAGCTCTTTGCGGGACAACGCCTTTGTCGAGGTGGCGGTTGGATCCATGTCAGCCGAGCATTCGGCCGCCGAGCTGTTCGGTTCCGAGGACGGCGATAGTGTTGTTTACGGCCGTCTCGAGCAGGCCAACGGGGGCACGTTGTTACTGACGAATATTTCCGATATGGATTTGCAGACCCAGGCACGTCTGTTGAGCGTTTTTCAGACCCACTCCTTCCTGCGCATGGGTGGTTCCGAGCCAGTGCCGGTAGATATCAGGGTGATTGCAACGACTTTCAAAGATCTGGAGCAGGAAGTCAGGGAGGGCCGGTTCCGTGAGGATCTTTATTACCACCTTAATGTAGTGCCGCTGACAGTGCCTCCGCTGCGTGAACACAGTGAAGATGTTCCGGAATTGCTGAACTTCTATGTAGACCGCTTTGTAGTGCAGGAAAACCTGCCTTACCGGGAGTTCAGTATTGCCGCGCAGAACTGTTTGCGCAATTACAGCTGGCCGGGAAACAATCGTGAATTGAAAAATCTGGTGCAGCGTTTGCTTATTCTGGGTCAGGGCCCGGTGATGGATGTCGATGAGGTCGAGGATGTGTTGCAACACGTCAGTGATGCCGGTGATGCCGGAAAATCCAGCGCCACCCTGCCGCTGGATCTGCCTTTGCGTGAGGCGCGCGAACAATTCGAGAAAGTCTATCTTCAGCACCAGTTGCTGGAAGTTGGAGGCAGCGTGGGTAAACTGGCCAAGCGTGTCGGCATGGAGCGAACCCATCTGTATCGCAAACTGCGTGGTCTGGGTATCGACTTCAGGAAAGGTGGAGAATAGTGCTCTATCCATGCGTTGCACGAACCCGGCAATATCATATTGAAAACGTGCCAGGGGTTGGCAGGGTGGTGCTGGAATGAAAATAATCATCCTGGGAGCCGGACAAGTCGGTTGGTCGGTAGCCCAGGCTCTGGCCAGCGAGGCCAATGATATTACCGTCGTCGACAACCGCCCCGAAATTCTGCGCGACCTGCAGGATCGCATCGATATTCGTACTGTCGTGGGGCCGGCGTCGCATCCGGAGATACTGGCACGCGCAGGCGCCGAAGATGCGGACATGATTCTGGCGGTTACCAACAGCGACGAAACCAACATGATTGCCTGCCAGGTGGCGTATACCCTGTTTCATACGCCTCTCAAGGTTGCGCGGGTGCGTGCCCAGGCTTATCAGCAGTACCCGAAACTGTTTTC
>CAZWJB010000198.1:0-3068 GCA_964634485.1 uncultured Thiohalobacter sp.
GTCCGGTAATGCGCCGAACAGAGAGATGTCGCGCAGACTTTGATGAGACTTCCCGGGTCCGGCGGGTATAACTCCCGCGTAATGACACACGTAGATAATTTTTGTTTTTTCCGTTGCGTTGTTGTAGATCTGCTCATTGGAACGCGAGGCGAGGAATACCCCGAATGAATTTACAATCGGCAGAAAACCCTGCAGCGCAAGACCACCTGCGGTGGACACCATGTCCTGTTCAGCAATCCCGCTCTCTATAAATCTGTCCGGGTATGCATATTCAAACGGGCGCAGACCACAATCGGCAGACAGATCCGCATCCATGACAACGATATCCCCTCTCTCATCCCCCAGTTCGACCAGCGCCTGGCCATAAGCGGTCACCACCTTTTCCGCCGTGTCCCTGAGCCTCGCCCGTTTTTTACTGCGGCACTCAATGACTTCGGTATTCAGACAACCCAGACCGAAGCTGTCGAACTGTTCGTCTATGCGAGCGGTAATTTCTGCGTAACCTGCCTCAAATGATTCGTCATCCGGTGCGCCGGAATGCCAGGGATAGACCCCCTTGCCGGCTTTCAGGGCAGCGGGCCCCTCCATAAAGGAAACACCCTTGCCCTTGATGGTGTCGGCAAGCAAAACTTTCGGCTTGTCCCTCAGCTGCCGGAATTCACCGAACACGCGTTCCAGCTCGGCATAATCATGGCCGTCACAACGCCCTACATGCCAGCCAAAGCTTTCGAACTTTTTCTCGAGATCCCCAAGGTCTATGATTTCCTCCACCGGCTTGTCGGATTGAATCTTGTTCATGTCAACAATGGCGGTGATATTGTTGACGGACTGATGGGCCGTAGTCTGCAGCGACTCCCAGATCTGTCCCTCCTGCAGTTCACCATCGCCAGTCATAACAAACACCTGCCCGCCCGTGCCCTTCAGTTTTTTGGCCAACGCCATACCCTTGGCCTTGGAGATCCCCATACCCAGGGAACCCGAATTGGTTTCAATACCCGGGAAGCTGACATCCGGATGACCGTGGGTACCGCCTAGCCGGCGCAGGTTGATAAACTGTCCTTTTGAGATGACGCCCAGCGAATAGAGGACAGCGTAGTAGGCGGGCGCATCATGCCCCTTGGACGAGAAATAGATATCGCGATCCGGGTGATCAAACCCCAGCTCAACGGTATTCATGCCGGCATGGTAGAGGTAGGTCACGATATCCAGCGAACTGAAACTGGAACCCAGGTGCCCTGAACCTGCCCGCATAACGGTAGCCAGGGTATTGGCGCAACACATATCAGCCAGCAGGCGGAGTTTGTCATGCGCACCTATCCCGGTGTCGCGTACCCGCTTGAATTCGTCTGCAGCGATGAGCTTGATCTCTAACATTGTTCCAGGTGCCCCTTTAACATATACGGGAAGTGGGTGACAGACGGCAGTTGCGCCTGATCGTTGTTGACAAGATATTCAGCAAGGTTCCAGTCGTATTCGCTGTTTACATCAAAGCCCTCGTAGCCTTCGGTGAAAAAGGGCATCAACACATTGCCGGCGATCGTGCCTGTTGCGGAGACAGCGCGTGTCCAGGCGATCTCCAGACTGGCGTTCTGTGCATACACTTCGGGTAACGACTGATACTGGCTGCTGTGCCAGGGCTGCGCAGATGAATGCAACGGCATCAGCGGAACCATGCGTTTACCCTGGACCACCCACATTTTTCCAGGGTGCTGCCGGCATTTTTCGACGGCCCGCAACGAATCGACACCGGCTTCTGCCAGAAAAGCCTGCCAGGCTCGCCGGATGGTCTGCGGCATACGGAAGGGACTGGTTGGCCGCAGGATACTGAAACAGGTGTATTCGCGGCCTTCATGCTTAAGCCTGTCCAGGGTATGGGTCAGCCACTCGATATCCGGGGAAACATCGCCCGCCAGCTGCTGCGGGCGCAGGAAAGGAACGTCTGCGCCATAGTGCCTGGCAATGTCTGCGTAGTGTTCGGAATCTGTGGATACGATCACATCTGAAAATATGCCGCTCTGTACGGCGGCCGAAATTGTGTAAGCCATCAGGGGATGCCCCGACAGGCTGCGGATATTTTTATCCCTCACCCGCTTTGAACCAGCCCTTGCCGGTATCAGTGCAACCACGCTGTGTGCCTTTGCGGTCATATCAGAGCAAACCCGGATCACTATTGATGTAGATGTCTTTCAGTTCCGAGTAGACGTCGAGCGCCTCCGTGCCTGGCTCGCGCGATCCGTTTCCCGACTGTTTCAGGCCACCGAACGGCATGTGTGGCTCACTGCCATGCGTGCCGCCGTTGACCACGGCTACACCAGCCTGGACTTTCTGTGTGAACTCGGTGGCACGGTGAATACTGCGGGTGTGGATGGCGGCCGTCAGGCCATAGGGTGAATCATTTGCCATGTGCAATGCTTCCGCAAAGTCACTGACCCGGTAAAGACAGGTTATCGGACCAAACAGCTCGGTGACGGAGACCTCGTCATGGGGATGGGCATGCTCAATGATGGTCGGCGCCATGTAGAAACCCTTCGCATGCGCCTCGCCACCCAGCCGGTATCCTCCGATCGTTATCGAAGCTCCCGCCTGCTTCGCCTTTTCAACAGCGGCAAGCATATTATTGAGCTGTTTCCCGTTAATAACCGGGCCCAGGTCATCACTGTCATCGGGACCGAGCTTGAGGCTGCCAGTACGTTCAACGAGGCTGTCGCGGAACCGATCATAAACAGCATCAAAAACGATAATCCGGCTTGCTGCTGCACAACGTTGCCCGGCATTGCTGAAGGCGGCAAGCAATGTCCAGTTAACGGCGTTTTCCAGGTCGGCGTCATCGCAGACCAGCAGCGCATTCTTGCCCCCCAGCTCAAGGGAGACCTTCGCCAGCCGCTCACCCGCAGTCGCGGCAATCAGGCGCCCCACGGCGGTAGAACCGGTAAAACTGACAACGTCCACAGCGGCGTTGGCCACCAGTGGCGCGCCGGCTTCCTCACCCTTTCCCTGGATAATATTGAGTACACCGGCAGGAAGACCGGCTTGCTGTGCAATCCTGCCGAACAACCAGGCGGTGGCCG
>CAZWJB010000199.1:0-3065 GCA_964634485.1 uncultured Thiohalobacter sp.
TGATGGCACCCTTCAGGTCCACGCCAAACTTCGCCGCGACGTGCTGCTCGAATTCAGGGCTGCCCAGTTCTTCCAGCAGGCGCTTGAAGCTGGGGCCGTACTCGAGATCGCGGGGGTCATAGTTGGTCGGCTTGTCGATGGCAGGATAATCCCGGTTGAGCTCCTCGATACTGTCGCTTCCAATGGCATCCTTTACCACGATGAAATCGAAAGGATCGCGATTCAGCGGCGTGTTATCGAGTGCGGCAAGGTTCAATACAGACATGACCATCCCCTGTTCAGGCCGCCAGCGGCGGTGTGTTCCTGATAAGTTCCAGTGCATCGTGGCGCAGGTGATCGTGCTCCATGGCCTCGCGCAATTGTGTTTCGGTCACCACACCCTGCTCCAGACATTCGCGCACCAGGCCGAAGAAGAACTGTTCCTGTTTTGGATCGGGGTGGCTACCATAGTGACCCAGCAGGCCGTAGTCACCGAACAGGCTGCGCCGTGCGCGGCGTAACCAGTGTCGTGGCGGAAACAGCCGGAACGAGTCGGCCGGGCGGTAATCGATCGGCAGGCCGGTTTTCCAGGGCTGATGCTTGCGCTTGGTGGTGTGCAGCATTTTGGTCTGCCCGGTAAGGTGATCGAAATCGTTCCATTCGTTCTCAAAGAAGCCGATGGTTTGCGGATCCTCGTACTTCAGGCACACCCACTTCATGTAGTCGCGTTTACCTTCGAACATGGCGTGGAACTGTTCGTCGAAGCGCCAGTGTCCGAGCTTTGTGCAATCCAGCAACATCACGCTGGTAGCCAGGCAGCCGCGTTTCCCCTTGTTGCCGGATTTGGGGCGGCACAGGATCGCCTTGCCCTGCATGTCGCGCGACAGCAGATCCCAGGCATCCGCCAGCGCGAACACGTCGGGGTCAATAACCAGCGCACGTCCCTGGAACTCCATCAGCTGTGGCGGCAGGAAGCGGCTGGGCGTAAAAGACTGAAGATCATCGCGCACCCAGAGCCGCTTGCCGCCGTCACGCAGAAAATGCTGACCTTCGTGCTCCTGGAATACGGGGATATCGTCATAGTTCATGATGCGTACATCGAAGCGTTCGTTGTGCTGCGAATGGCGCCGCAGGGCATATTCGGCCACGATGGCGCCAAGCATCTGCTTTTCGTTAGCCTGGATGTATACACAATAGTCCACTCGACCGCCCTCCTTTCGCATCCGTCAACCCCGGTCCGGTTTTCATAAACGGGTCAGTCTAGCCATTCATAGCACCCAAACCTTGATCCAGATCAATATTCCATGATAGTTGTTTGGTTAGCATCTGCCGCAATCGAGAAGAGGTATGGCCCGATGAAACTGAAAGTCTACATCCAGAGTAACGAACGGCAATGGCTGGGGGCACTGGTGTCTGCCTATTCGATGAAACGTAACTCGGCACACCCCGAGGCTTTTGATGTTGAAATCATGCACGTAAAGGATTTCCCCTTTCTCGCTGAGAAGGAGGGACAGGCCTTCCTGCGTGGCGGCACCCGACGCATCTGGCGCATGGAAGACCTGCAGTCCTTCACGCCGCTGCGCTTCATGCCGCCCAAACTGATGGGCCACGAGGGTCGGGCAGTCGTGGTTGACCCGGACGTATTCGCCGTAGGCGACGTCTACGACCTGTTCATCCGCAACATGCAGGACAGCGCCGTCATGGGGAGGCACCGCTCCCACAAACAGGAAAAATCCTGGCAGATTGCCACCAGCGTGATGCTGATGGACTGCGCGAAGCTAAGCCACTGGGAGACCGAGCAGGAATTCGAGGAAATGTTCCAGTTCAAACGCGACTACAAGGACTGGATTGTGTTGCGCCACGAAACACCCGACAACCTTGGCATACTTGAGGACGAGTGGAACGATTTCGATCACCTGACCGGGCAAACCAAAATGCTGCACAACACCAAACGCCGCACACAGCCCTGGAAAACAGGCCTGCGGGTGGACTTCACCCCCGCGGACAAATTACGCAAATACCCGGCGCTGGCGAAACTGAACCGGGTGCGTGCCAGTGTATTCGGTGAGTACGGTCTGCTGGGTCGCTATAAACCCCACCCGGACCCGAAACAGGAACAGTTTTTCTTCGGCCTGGTGCGTGAGTGCCTGGAAAAGGGCATTGTCAGCGAATCACTGGTTCGCGATGAAATGCGCCAGAACCACGTACGCCACGATGCGCTGCAACTGGTGGAACGTATACCACCGCTGGCGGCGGCGTGAAGCGTATGCAGTACATTGATTTCGACAGATTCAAGGCTATTGATCCCGCCGGGTTCCGTGCCACGCAACCCTACCCCTGGATCAACCCGCAGGGTCTGTTGACCGATGCGGGGTACCAGCGCCTGCTGGACAATATGCCGGACGTTTCCCTGTTCGAGAAAAAGTTTGGTTATGGGCGCATTGCGGGACAGAAGCCACACGACCGCTACTCGCTGGAATATGCACCCGGCACACCGGTACCGGAGCCCTGGCAGGAATTCATCACCGAGCTGTGCAGCGATGACTACCGCAAAACCCTGGCGAAGCTGCTCGGCGCCCGAAAGATCAACCTGCGCTTCCACTGGCACTACACGCCTAACGGGTGCTCGGTATCACCACACACTGATTCTGTACGCGAGCACGGTTCCCAGCTGTTTTACTTCAACAGGGAAGGCGAGTGGGACCCGGCCTGGGGAGGGGATACGCTGGTGCTGGATGACGGCGGCAAGCTTGAGTTCGAAACCGCCCCGACGCTCGATGATTTCAATAACGAGATCGCTGCCAACTCTATAGGAAACCAGAGCCTGATTTTCGAACGCACCCGTCACTCATGGCATGCAGTACGCAAAATCAGCTGCCCGGAAGATCACATGCGGCGTGTGTTTATCGTGGTGGCCAACCCGGAAAATATTTACCGGACTGTGCGTGACCGGGTGATGCGTAAACAGGTCCATCGCTTCTAGGGAAACGCTGATTAATTTAAAATATTCCCGGGCGTTGTCGAATGCTTGTATCAGGCGGCACCAGCAAGCCTGGGCGTTCTGTCCATAACCTCCAGCGCATCGT
>CAZWJB010000200.1:0-3065 GCA_964634485.1 uncultured Thiohalobacter sp.
GACAGCGTTACACTATAATTTTTGTACCATCATTCCGGGAGGTCCGCACATGAAAACACGCTCGATTGAAGACGCTCAATATGCCTGCGCCATGGGTCATCTGCTGGTTTTGTACACACAGGTCGATCAGTTCATTATGGAAGCCTGTGCGGAGCGTATCGCATCGGCTCCGGATCAGGCGGCGAAGATGGGCCTGGCAAAGCAGGTGGGTGATGAATGCCGTCACGTGACCATCCAGAAAAACTGGATGCAGGAATTCGGGGTTGAGCAGACACCGGTTATCGACCGGCAGGCGATCGAACACCTGCATGCGCATTTCCGTGCGCTGGACTGGGCCGATTTCTTGACAGATTTGTACCTGGTGGTGGAAGCGCTGGGCTCCCAGGCGGTCGAACAGGTGGTTCCTCTTGCAGACCCGGGTACCCGCGAGTCGTTACGCGTGCCGTTGCAGGATGAACTGGATCATGTGGCGTTTGGACTGTCCGAGCTGCATAAGGCGCTGGACGGTATGGATGCTGCGCAACGCCAGTCGCGGCTGGACGGGATCCCGGCACGAATTCAGGCGGTCTTCGCAATGCTGCAGGGCCTTGATGTTCCGGTCCTGGACTGGTTCGAGCAGATCGGCACCAGTTCCAGACAGCTTTGCGAGGTACTGGATCAGCGCAGGCAGGAGTTGATTACCGGACTGGCTGCCTGACGTCCTACAGCTGACGAAAGTAGTTTTTTTCCTCATCGCTGAGTGTCGGCAGTGCGACGGGGCCTGTACGCGGTGCCTCGTTTTCGGCTGCGACGGGTGGTTCGCGTTCAGGCGCCGTGTCGATGGTGTTGTCGCTGCCGGTAATGACGGGCTCCAGTAATAGCCCGGTTTCCTGGTTGATCCTCACGACCTTGTAACCGAACAGTTTGAGATCCGGGCAACCGGCCAGCAAGGCGGCGCCGGGGGGCGGGTCGTGGCTTATGACGACCAGCCGCGGTGGATGCAGTTGTTTGTGCAGCGCGTCGTAGACCTGGTTTATCCAGGGCAGTGCTGTCGCCACCTGTTCCGTGGCCTGCAGGCCGTTCAGCAATGCGGCCTGGCTGTTGAGTGGATCAAAACTGATCACTACCGGACGACGTTGCGCGTCGGCTAGCAGGATCGGATAGCCGTCCCAGGGCAGTTTGGGTTCCAGCAGCAGGCTTTCCCCTTCGGTCAGTTCGTCCGCCGCATCGATTAGCAGGGTACGTAATTCATCAGCATCAACAATATCCGTCGTTTTTACGCACAGCTTCATACGTTCCCCAGAGCAACATTCGGGCATGGTAAAGTGCTGTAGAACTCGCTGCGCAGCAAACGTTCGCTGATACGTGTCAGGAAGTTGTTGCGGTGGTGATCGTGCGGTGCATGCTCAGGGGTAACCTGTTCCGGCAGAAAACCCAGGTTCAACAGCGGAACATCAAGATAGCGCAGTGTGCCTACCGCCAGCTTGCGGAAAAAGCGCCACGCGGCGTGCTGATCGCGTGGCCCGACCAGCACGATTCCGATTTCCGGTGCGTTCTGCTCCGACAGCAATTTGATGCGTTGATAGGCGGTCAGTATGGCGTCAAGGTTGGCTGGCACCAGCAGGACCACGTGGTCGAAGGCGTGTGCCAGCACGGTTTCGGCAGAGGCGGTAGCCAACAGGCAGAATTCGCTGTCAGCGGCCTGTTTGTGCAGGGTTTCCGCAAGCCGGGTGTGTTGCGCGCTGTCAGCGGATTCCTGAAGTTGATACAGCGTGCTGACGTGTCCTCTCTGTGTCAGGATTTCACACAGGTTGTGTGTAACCCAGCCAAGTTCCGGATTGTCGAGCAGGAAAGGAATCGCCTGGCAAACATCCGCGTCCTGTTCGGTTTTCGGCGTGTCGCTGAGAAACCGGGCGCTGATTTTTGCCAGGCGATCGGAGGAAACGGCTTTGCGCTGCCAGGCAGGGCTTAGCTGGCAGGCCATCAGTGGTGCACCGGTATCTGCAGCAGTGAATTGATACCGCCAAGCTCATTGGGGATCTCGGCTGGATTGGTTGGATCCTGCTGCCATTTTCCGTCTACGACTATCCTGTATTCATAGACACCGGGCGCCGCTGTAAACACTTTTTGCCAATGACCGTTGATATTGCGTGTCTCGATATCCTGGTCAGGGACCCAGTTGTTGAAATCACCCGCCAGTTGCAGGCGCTTGCAATCGATTTCGTCAAAATTCAATACCACCATCTGTCGCTGGGGTTTATTGCAGATCTGGCTCATAATATCGTCCTTATGCTCTGTTTCATGGGTGGTCTCGAGGTTTTCCTTCAGGGATGTGGCAACAGTCCGTCCATTAGCCGCCAGGATTTCATCTGCAAGCCGCTGGTAATCCTGAGCGGCAGTAGCATGCGGTGCATAGACGATTAAGGGCTTGCCGAACCAGGCAGCCTCCCGTGTGCGCACTGTATGTCGAATCTGCACGCCACTCAGACCTGTCGGCAGTTGTTTCCGAATCTGTTTAAGAATGGTCTGAGCAAAGCGTGTATGGGGGTCAAACATGACCGGCAGGACCTTGATCGGCAGGTCATACTCATATTTTTCACACAACATACTTGTGATGTCGTGTAGTTGCTGAATACCGTCCAGTGCAAACAGGCTGGCTTCCACCGGCGCCAGGACCTGTCCGGCTGCCCTGAGCGCATTGATGGAAAGCAGGCCCAGCGAAGGTGGACAGTCGATCAGAACGTGTTCATATAGCTGCCCGTGTTTCTCAAGCTGTTCGAGCAATTGACGTTCCCGCCCCGGTTGGCCGGTCAACAGCGGTTCCACTGCGGCCAGCATGATGTTGGCCGGCAACAGATCCACGCCGGGTACAACATCGGATAACACAACGTCATAAAACGACAGTTCATCACAGAATACTTCATACAGGCCCGGCAGGTTCCGGTCACTGACACCGAGTCCCAGCGAGGCGTGTCCCTGTGGGTCCATATCGATCAGCAGGACCCGTTCATCTCGTTTCCCCAGCTCTGCCGCCAGGTTAATAGCGGTGGTGGTTTTTCCACAGCCGCCTTTTTGATTGGCAATAG
>CAZWJB010000201.1:0-3055 GCA_964634485.1 uncultured Thiohalobacter sp.
AGCAGGATAGCGAACAGTCCCAGCGCCAGCAGCAGCGCTGCATTCGACGCCCGGCCGTTGGTGAAATCACGCATCCAGCCGGGCCGGTTATTCATGTATAGCAGTAATACCGCCAGCACGGGCATGAACAGTGATCCGACCGCCGCATAGACGACCACCAGCCATACCGGCTTGCCCAACGCCAGCAGCACCATCGGCAACAGACTCATGCCGATCAGATAAGCACGGTACAGCGGGTCGTGCATGCCCCCTGACCCGCCTGCCGGCACGACCACGCTATCCGACCGACGCACAAAATCGCAGAACAGGTAGGGCACGCCCTGCCACACGCCGAGCATGGAACTGAAAACAGCCGCCCAGAAGCCCACCAGGAAAAACCACTTGCCGGTCTCCCCGACCACGCTGCCGAGATGGTTTGCCACCGACAGCACCATGTCCGCACCCTGCATCACGTCCGGCTCGACACCGGCCGATACCAGCATCACCGCCACTGCGAACAACGCCGTCATGCCGTAGGCCACCAGCAGGTCGAGGCGAACCATGCCGAGGTCCGACGGCTGGTTCCAGCCGCGTTCGGCAATCCAGTAACCGTAACTCAGTAACGTCACGCTGCCGCCCACGCCGCCTACCACGCCGAGCAGAAACCACAGCGAGCCGTCCGGAATGCTTGGCACCAGCATGCCCGCCAGCAGCGGCCCCCAGCCGGGAAACACTTTCCAGGCGCAGTACAGCACCAGCACGAACATGAGAAGAATAAAAACTTTCATCACCTGTTCCAGCCAGCGATAGCGACCGAACAGCACCAGACCCGCCGCCAGCAGCGATTGCGTGGCACCGGCGGTTTTCACGTCGATGGCAGGGAACAGAGCGTGCACGGCGAGGCCGCAGGCCGCCATCAGGGCACCCGCCACCACAAAGGTCCAAAGCAGCAGGTAGGCGATGAAATACCAGGACACAACTTTGGGCAGGCGCCGCTTCCAGCCCTCCAGCAGCGTGGTACCGGTCACCAGTTGCCAGCGTGCAAGCCCTTCGTTGAGTGCAAACTTCAACACCGCACCCAGCACAGCAGCCCATAGCAGGCTGTAACCGAAACGCGCGCCGGCTACCGATGCAGCGATCAGATCACCTGCACCGAGCCCGGTAGCGGCGAGAACAATGCCCGGGCCGATGTGCCTGATTGACACCACCGGGCTAGCGCCCGCCCGCCGCCGCCCGAGCACCGGACCAGACCAGCTGCAATTGCTGCTGGTAGAGATCTGCGATTTTACCCGGGTGGCTGGACAGCAGCGTCAGCGGCACTCCAAACAGTATCGCCAGCAGCAGTGACAGCAGGGTCGGAATCAGGGTGTTATCGGGGAGCTCTCCTTTCCTGATCGCAGTTTCCAGCTGTGGCACGATCAGGGCATCAATTCCTTTTATAGTTACTGAATCGATACCTTCCAGATCCGGAAACGCCAGCCTTCTTTCGAACGCGCCCAGTTCCTGCATCGCGTCGAGCGAACCGCCGTGCGCCAGCCAGGCAATCAGTTCACGCATCAGACCTGGACGACGGACACAGGTGCGCGCGCTGTGCGCAAACAGCTGCTGTATCGCCGACAGGCCCGGACCAGCACGTGCTGCTGTGGCTGCCTGCCAACCCAGCTCGAGTAACCAGAGCTGCGCCAGGTAGGCCATCAGATCCTGCTTGCCGGGGAAGTAGTTAAAAAACGTGGCCTCGGACAATTCTGCCTCGCGACACAGTGCCTTGACCGAAATCTCGCTCAGTGTCTGCTCCACCAGCGCATTTGACAGCACCGTGGCCAGCGCCAGCCGGGTGCGGGCGAATTTTTTCTGTCGCAGTTCAGACATCGACCATAATTATAGCAGTCTCTATTTTTATACCACGCACCGTTCTATTAACCCCGTGTTTTTGGCTCTGCGCCGGAGTAATGAGCCGGAAATGACCGGAATATGGGGCTTTTCAGACATTATTTATAGTACACCCAATTTTTATATGAAGGTATATTATATTGTCAATACAGTTGTTAAGCTTGTAATTGAGGTTGAATGGGTGGCAAAGTAACTAAAGGGTGGCGTCATTCTCTTGACATATTTAATATTGGGAATATAGTCCCAAGTATGCCCGAAAAGATTCAGCAAACGCTGTCGGCTGCCGTGCTGACACTACTCAAGCCCCTGGTCAGGGTGCTGTTGCGCAATGGCATTGCCTATGGCAGTTTCGCCGAGCTGGCCAAAAAAGTCTATGTGGACGTAGCCTTCGACGAATTTGCGCCCGAGAAAAAGAAACAGTCCATGTCGCGGATCTCCGCTCTCACCGGGCTGACGCGCAAGGAAGCCAAACGACTGCACGAACTGCAGCAGTCCGATACCCGGGAAAGCGAACAACGGTATAACCGGGCAGTACGCGTCATCTCCGGCTGGGTCAACGATCCGGAATTCCACAACGGCCAGGGCCAGCCCGCCGACCTGCCAATCGACGCTGAGACAGGTTCCTTCTCCGCGTTGGTGAAAAAATACAGCGGCGATGTCACCACCCAGTCGATGCTGGCAGTACTCGGCGTTGCCTCCAGTATCGAAAAGGACGGCGACCGCGTGCGCCTGATCCAGCACGCCTATGTACCAGGCGATGACACCGCTGAAAAACTCCGCATTCTGGGCACCGACGCCGCCGAACTCATCGCCACCATCGACCACAACCTGGTCAGCAGCGAGGACGCGCTGCGCTACCAGCGCAAGGTCTCCAACCTGCGCATCAGTGCTGGCGCTCTGCCCGCTTTCCAGGGTCTCGCGGCAGAAAAGGCGCAGACATTGCTGGAAGAACTCGACACCTGGCTGAGCGAACACGAAGCCGACAGCAAACAGGATTCAGAGCCAGGCCGGTACGTGAGCCTTGGCATTTATTACTACGAAAGTTCACAGGATAAGGAGGACCCGACATGACCGCGGTCTACAGGATTATTTTAGCCGGTCTGGTTACCGGAGTTATAGCGCTGACCGGATGTGGTGGCGGCGGCGGTGGAACCAACGTTGCGGGTATCGGTGGTACCGGCAGGAC
>CAZWJB010000202.1:0-3035 GCA_964634485.1 uncultured Thiohalobacter sp.
GCACTGACAATACGCCGGCAGAGCAGCAGCGCCGTACAGAGGAAACACGCCAGACGGATGCGGTCAGTGCCATTACCGATGATCCGAATGTGAAAGCCATACAGAAGGCGTTTGATGCTACCCTGCACAGGGAAACCATTCGCCCTGTCGATAACTGAAACCCGAGGTTGAACACGTATGAAAGGTGGACTTGGAAACCTGATGAAACAGGCCCAGGAAATGCAGGCCAACATGCAGAAGGCGCAGGAAGAGATCGCTAACCTGGAAGTGATCGGAGAATCCGGTGGTGGACTGGTAAAGGTGACGATGACTGGCCGGCACGAAGCACGCCGTGTGATGATCGACGACAGCCTTGTGGGAGACGATAAGGACATGCTGGAAGACCTGATCGCTGCGGCTATCAATGACGCCACGCATAAAGTCGAGGCCGCTACCCAGGAACGCATGTCGGGTATGACGGACGGCCTTAACCTCCCGGCGGGGATGAAACTGCCGTTCTAGCCGGAAATTTATGTCCGCATCACCCCTGATCAGCCAGCTGATGGATGCGTTGCGATGTCTGCCCGGCGTCGGTAATAAAACAGCTCAGCGCATGGCGTTTCATCTGCTCGAACGCGACCGGGACGGCGGCCGACTGCTGTCGAGGGTGCTGGCGCGGGCGATGGACGAAGTCGGCCACTGTGGTGATTGCCGTACCTTGTGCGAAACCGGGCTATGCGCCCTGTGTGCCAGTGGCAGCCGTGACCCTGAGCTGTTGTGTGTTGTTGAAACCCCCGTCGATGTAGACGCTATCGAGCAGGCCACGAATTTCCGCGGGCGTTATTTTGTTCTGATGGGGCACCTGTCACCGCTGGATGGCATCGGGCCTGAACAGCTCGGACTCGATCAGCTCGATGAACGCTTTACCAGCGGCCAGCTCAAGGAAGTGATCCTCGCAACCAATCCCACGGTCGAGGGTGAAGCCACCGCCCAGTACATCAGCGAACTGGCCCGTGCACAGGGCATTCGTGCCACGCGTATCGCGCACGGTGTGCCGATGGGCGGCGAGCTGGAGTACATCGACAGTGGTACGCTTGCGCATGCCTTTTCCGGGCGCCGTGATTTCTAGCGTAATAGCCCATTTTAAGTAGCACGCGTAACCCATTGAAGTAAAAGATAACGAACGTGCCATGATCGGCATGATTTCGACGGAATTCTGACAGGATGCAGAAGGCAAAAAAAAGTGTAAACTTTTTCCCGGAATCCGCGCTCTAAGTCGATAGTACGCACAGGATTGAAGGTCGGAAATGGACATCAGCAGATCGTCGGCGACGCATTTATTGCAGTCATCGCCGGTATCAATCAGGAACACCAGACAGCCTGCTTCTATCGAAGTAGTCGAGCCCGTGGAAAAAGTCACTCCGCGGCAACGGACTCGTGGGTCTTTTGAACGGGTTGTTCAGGGCGAGCTGTTGCAGAAAGAGCGTACGTCCTATCAGTCGACGCGCGGCTTTATCAATGAACGCAATGTGGGGCAGGCTCGACCCGCTGCCGGGCAGCGAGAGCCAGGGAGTCAACCCCACGCCGCCATCTTTCAGTATCTGAATAATACACGCCCGGAAGCGATCTCAGATCTTACCCAGGGCAAGTCAGTCAATTTCTTTGTTTAGTTTTTTGTAGTTAGCGCTATTTCTGCGCCAGCGTGCTGCAGAAACCCGATCGTGGGCTATCCAGTTGCCGTAAAAAAAGAACCCCGCCGGAGCGGGGTTCCTGGTATCGGTTTATCCGATGAGGTCTTGCTTAGGCGGTAACGTTGGCCGCCTGGAGACCCTTAGGGCCTTTTTCTATCTCATAGGTGACCGGCTGACCTTCGGCCAGAGTTTTGAAACCCGAGCCCTGAATCGCGTTAAAATGCACGAATACGTCATCGCCGCCATCGTCCTGAGAAATAAAACCAAAACCTTTGGCTTCGTTAAACCACTTTACAGTACCTGTAGCCATATCACTTTTCACCTAAATAAATTAAACAAGTTGCGTACAGGTAATGAAACAAGGAATTCATGGGGGTAACACGGAGGCAACAACCAAGACTGCCAATAACAAAATCTGTAGCGGTACGGATTATAGGAGAGTTTATCCGATTTTTCAAGGAATATAATTTATATTTCAGGTAGATAAGGCAAGAGCTTTCGCAGGAACATTGTCCAGTTATCAAGAGCCAGACCCTTGGGCCGATGAATAGGCAAATTCATTGGAGATAGCAAAATGCGGTGTAGTATTCCTGGTTTTTCTTGTTTATTCATGATGTTGGTCCTGAGCGGATGTGTGACCACCGGTGCCGTTACTGAAGATCAAAAGCGCCAGGCGATCCTGAACATGAAAAAAGAGGTTCTCTCAGACCTCTACCAGGTGCATCCTGGAGCCAGGTCGAAGATCGCAAGCGCCCCGGGTTACGCTGTCTTCACCAATGCCAATATTAATGTCGTACTTGCCAGTTTCAGCGGCGGTGAAGGTGTCGTTAAAAGTAACGTAACCGGCAAGAATACCTTCATGAAAATGGGCGAAGTCGGCATTGGTTTTGGGCTTGGCGTCAAGGATTTCCGCGCTGTATTTGTCTTTCATGACCTCGGAGCCATGCAGCACTTTATCACCAATGGATGGGAAGTCGGTGCCCACGCCGATGCTGCGGCAAAAGTCGGAGAGAAGGGAGGTGCAGTCGGTGGTGAGATCCTGCTGGATGGGGTCACTGTCTATCAGTTAACAGAAAACGGGTTGGCTCTGCAAGCGACAGTCAAGGGAACCAGGTACTGGAAGGACCCGGAACTTAACTGAAATATATCGAGAACATTCACTACCGATTGCACAGGAAAAAATGGCCTGGCGTCGGAGTATCGACCGATACTGAGGAAAAAGCCGGCTGTAAATCCATCCAGAAGTTCGGCTGAGCGGATGAGATTTCCCTTCTCCCTTTGTATACAATTGCCCTGCCTGTATTTCGAGTGTCACATTGTGTGCCCCGAGCAGGAAGCTGCGTTCAACAAGTTTGCAGGCCGGCA
>CAZWJB010000203.1:0-3029 GCA_964634485.1 uncultured Thiohalobacter sp.
CCTGCACGGGTGCCGCCACACTGCCAAACATATCTGACTGACCGGCGGCAGAATCGCGCAGGTGTTGTTCGGCTGATTTTATCGCCGCCGGCAACTGCACCATCAGCGAGGCGCGGTTCTCTCCCAGCGCGTCCAGTGCCCCGGCGCGTATCAGGGCCTCGTATACCCTGCGTGTCACTTTGCGTGAATCCGCCCGGCTGCACAGGTCGACCAGCGATGTGTAAGGGCCATTTGCCAGCCGGTTCCGGATCATGACTTCGATGGCGGCCTCGCCTACGCCCTTGATAGCGCCAAGACCGTAGATGATGATATCCGCTGCTGAGGGAGTATCCGTTCCGTCGCCTGTTTCCGCTGTAAACGCATAGCCTGAACGGTTGATGTCCGGCGCCACCACTTCAAGCTCCATATGGCGGCACTCATCGATCAGGTTAACGACCTTGTCGGTGTTATCCATATCCGCAGACAACACCGCGGCCATAAAAGGTGCCGGGTAATGTGCTTTCAGCCAGGCAGTCTGGTAGGACACCAGTGCGTAGGCGGCGGAATGTGACTTGTTAAATCCGTAGCCGGCGAATTTCTCCATCAGGTCGAAGATGTAGGTCGCGGTTTTTTCCTCGACACCGCGTTGCGTGGCACCTTCGGTAAAGATCACGCGCTGCTTGGCCATTTCCTCGGGTTTTTTCTTGCCCATGGCGCGACGCAACAGGTCGGCGCCGCCCAGCGTATAACCGGCCAGCACCTGGGCGATCTGCATGACCTGTTCCTGGTAGAGGATGACACCGTACGTCGGTTTGAGTATCGGTTCGACATCGGGATGCGGATACTCGACCCTGGCACGGCCGTGCTTGCGGTTGATGAAGGTCTCCACCATGCCGGACTGCAGGGGACCGGGACGATACAGGGCGACCAGCGCGATAATGTCCTCAAAGGTATCCGGGTGCAGGTTCTTGATCAGGTCTTTCATGCCGCGCGATTCCAGCTGAAACACAGCTGTAGTACGTCCGGCCTGCAATAGCTCGAAGGTGGCCGAATCATCCAGCGGTATGGAAACAATATCCAGCCCCTGCTTACCCTGCTCCGCGCGCTGTGTATTGACCGTCTGCAACGCCCAGTCGATGATGGTCAGTGTGCGCAGGCCGAGGAAATCGAATTTCACCAGGCCCACGGCTTCCACGTCGTCCTTGTCGAACTGGCTGACGATATTGACACCACCCTGTTCACAGTAGACGGGGGTGAAATCGGTCAGCTTGGTTGGCGAAATCACCACGCCGCCAGCGTGTTTACCTGCGTTGCGGGACAGTCCTTCCAGCGAGCGCGCCAGGTCCAGCAGTGCCTTGACGTCTTCATCCTGCTGGTACAACTCCGCAAGCGCTTCTTCCTGCTCCAGCGCCTTGTCCAGCGTTATGCCGATTTCAAACGGAATCAGCTTGGCGATCCGGTCCACAAATCCATAGGGATGCCCCAGCACCCGGCCCACATCGCGCACCACCGCCTTGGCCGCCATGGAACCGTAGGTAATGATCTGCGAAACCTTTTCCCGTCCGTAGTGGTCCGCAACATAGTCGATCACCCGGTCGCGCCCTTCCATGCAGAAGTCGACGTCAAAGTCGGGCATGGATACGCGTTCGGGATTGAGAAAACGTTCGAACAGCAGATCGTATTTGAGCGGATCGAGATCCGTGATGGTCAGGGCATAGGCCACCAGCGAACCTGCGCCTGACCCACGCCCCGGCCCTACCGGTACGCCGTTTTTCTTGGCCCACTGAATAAAGTCGGCAACAATCAGGAAGTAGCCGGGGAAGCCCATGGAGAGGATAACGTCCAGCTCGCTCTGCAGGCGCTCATCGTAGGGCTTGCGACGTTCCGCAAAATCGGCGGCCTGCATGTCAAACAGGGTTGCCAGACGGTTTTCCAGACCCTGCTGCGCCTGTTGACGGAAATAGGCGTCTATAGTCATCCCGTCCGGGACCGGGAAATCGGGCAGATGATTTTCCCCCAGGGTCAGCTCCAGATTGCACCGCCGGGCGATCTCCACACTGTTTTCGAGCGCTTCGGGAAGATCCGCAAACAAGGACTGCATCTCTTCCGGGGAACGCAGGTATTGCTGCCCGGAATGGCGCCGGGGGCGGCGCCGGTCGTCCAGGGTGCGCCCGTCGTTGATACAGACACGCGCCTCGTGGGCTTCGAAATCGTCCGGCCGTAGAAAGTGCACGTCATTGGTGGCCACCACCGGTACACCCTGTGCAGCAGCCAGGTCGACCGCGGCGTGGAGATAATTCTCCTCGCCGTCGCGTCCGGTACGCTGCACTTCCAGATAAAAATGCCCGGGGAAGAGGTGCAGCCAGGTTTCCAGGCGCTGACCGGCCAGTTCCCGGTTTCCGGACAGCAGAGCATCACCAATATCCCCTTCCCTGCCACCGGACAGAGCGATCAGGCCACTGCTGGAACCCTCCAGCCAGGCCTGGTTGAGCATGGGAACGGACTGGTGCTGTCCCTCCAGATAGCTGCGTGATACCAGTTCGGTGAGGTGTTTGTAACCCTGCCGGTTTTTGCACAGCAACACCAGGCGCCAGGGCCTGGTTGGCTGCTCCGGGTTACGCACCCACAGTTCCACGCCAATGATGGGTTTGACGCCCGCAGCCATTGCCGCCCGGTAGAATTTGACCATGGCAAACATATTGCTCTGGTCGGTCACGGCAACGGCCGGCATGCCCGCCTCAGCCACCGTATTTACCAATGGTTTCAGCCGTACCACACCGTCGACCAGTGAATACTCGCTGTGCACGTGAAGATGAACGAAACCGGGACTCATAGCCGCAGTGTCCGGCTTTGGCAACGGGGTTTCAAGACTTGACAAAGCTGTCGCCCGGTAGACCGGTACGGAAGAGGCTCAAGCTGCGCTACCGCAGTGCGTTCAGCTTGATAAAGCCTTCAGTGCCCTGCTGGTTGAGAAAAGCGTGGTCTGTCCCAAAGGCGATACGTTTAGAAATGGCTTATATTAGCGGTTTATAAACAGCCGGAGTCGACCC
>CAZWJB010000204.1:0-3019 GCA_964634485.1 uncultured Thiohalobacter sp.
GATACCCGCCTGTCCGGATTTGTCGGCGCGGAGCTCAGGGGATTTGTCGAGGACGCCCGCTACGACAGCCAGTTCGACGGCCTTCAGCCATCCCTGATTGTGCAACCCGAGTTCACACTGCTCCCGGAAAACAGCGACAACCAGTTCAACTTCATTCCCTTTGCCAGACTGGACAGCCGCGACAGTCGCCGCACGCACTTCGATATACGCGAGGCTTACTGGTTGCATGTGAGTGAAGAGTGGGAGCTGCTGGCAGGGGTCAACCGGGTATTCTGGGGTGTGGCGGAGTCTAATCACCTGGTTGATATTATCAACCAGTCGGACCTGGTCGAAGATATCGATGGGGAAGACAAGCTGGGGCAGCCGATGGTCAATCTCAGCACCCAGCAGGACTGGGGTGCAGTCAGCCTGTTCGTCATGCCCTGGTTTCGGGAACGCACCTTTCCGGGCAAGAACGGCCGCCTGCGATTCCCGCTGGTGTCGGACGGCAATCCTGACTATCAGTCGAGTGATGAACAGCGTCGACTGGATGTCGCCTTGCGCTATTCCCACTATATTGGTGAATGGGATTTCGGCGTTTACTATTTCAACGGCACCAGCCGCGAGCCCCGCTTTCTGCTCAACAGCAATGCAACCCGCCTGGTGCCTTTCTATGACCTGATCAAGCAGGTCGGAACCGATATACAGTTTACTCATGAAGGCTGGCTATGGAAGTTCGAGGGCTTGTGGCGGGCACAGCACGGTGATCAGTTCCTGGCCGCGGTGGGCGGTTTTGAATACACCCTGTATCAGCTTGCCAGGTCGGCGGCGGACCTGGGCCTGTTACTGGAATATTCCCGGGATGGTCGTAGCAGTAATCTGGCTGATGCGCCGCCGATAGCGCTTGATGACGATATTTTTATGGGCACGCGCCTGACGCTGAACGATGTCCAGGATTCAGAGCTGCTGGCCGGTTTTATAGTCGATCGTGATACCCGTACCTTACAGCTGACAGTGGAGGCCGAACGCAGGCTGAGCGATCACTGGAACATGGAGCTGGAGAGCCGCTGGTTCACCAATTCCGGGAATAGTGACGTGGTGTCGGCTTTTCGGGACGACAGTTATGTGACCTTGCGCTTGTCGCGTTACTTCTGAAAGCACTCTGCGGGGTTAGTAGTCGCGCATGAACCCACGGCGTATCCAGTAGTCCATGCTGAAATAGCGCCCTGAGCCGATGAAGAACAATGCCAGTAGCATAATAAAATAGGTCACGGCGAATTCGATGCCGTTATTAAGAATTACAAAACTGCCGTTCTCTGTCAGCCAGTCGTAGTTACCGTGCTCCTGCAGGAGTTGCTTGCCAACTTCCAGACGCTCGATGGCGCCTTCAGTGCGTGTGGTTGCGAAAGGTCCGGTGGCTTCCGCGATGGCCAGCCAGCCGTGCTGCATGTGCACGGTGACAGCAGCGACCACCATGGTGGCCATCAGGGGTATCGATATCCAGCGTACCGCCAGGCCGATCAGCAGCAGAATAGCACCACCTGTTTCGGTAAGGGTGGCGGCCCAGGCCAAAAATTCCGGGTACGGCAGTCCCAGTCCCCAGTCCGGATTACCGAACCACTCTATGATGCTGTCCATATCTGCCAGTTTCTTGTTCCCGGCCATCCAGAAAATGGGCACCAGGTACAAGCGCAGCGCCAGTGGAGCCAGAAAATCCAGGCCGCGGGTCTTGTCCAGCAATCGTTGTAGTTGAATCAGGGGGTACATTCCTGCGTCTCCTTACCGGTTATTTTTCTTTGTTGGTGTTTATTACCTGAGCGTACCCAGTATGATGCCGCGCTGCCGCCACTCTTGCAGGATTTGCTCCCCGCCGCTAATGACAGTGTCCGGATCCGGATGCTGGAGTTCCTCGGCAATCATTACCAGTGCCTTACGTCCGCTGCGCATTGAGTCTTCCTGCAGCAGGGCGAACAGGCGAGCGCTGACCTGGTTTAACTCTATGAATCCGACTTCATCGCTGTTGTCCCTGTAGACCAGCAGATACGTGGTTTGTTCGCCCGGCTTATCGGGTATAAAGTCCGGGCTGATCTGGTGGACCGGGTAGCGGTAGGATAGTGGCCAGGCAAGGGGCGACAGAACCGGGGTGCTGTCGAGCATGTCGCCCTGCGGCTCCGCTGCGACCGCTGCTGCTTCGCTATCGGCAATCGACAACGCCAGTTCCACCCATTCATAGTGCGCAAGTTCGAGCAGAAAAGGAAAGTCGTCCGGGCGTTCTCCCCGTTCCTGTTCCAGGTAGTTCAAAAACTCGCGGGAAATTTCCAGGAACAGTGGTGAGTGGCACTGGTGGTGGGCGAAAAAATCGCGCGCCAGCGCGTGCCACTGCGTATCGTTCATCAGTTCGCGCAGTACCGGGAAGCCGCTCGACAGGAAGCCTTCCACATTATTGTAGAACAGGTCCCGGTAGATCTTCATGCGGCGATCTTCTAAATGGGCCGGTGCCTGGTTGTGTTCCGGATCGCGGATATGCGCAGCGAATTCATACTGCCGCTGCATGAACTCCGGTTTAGCTGTGCCGGGCATGAGTGGATGCTTCCTCGCGTGGCGCCCATTTTTCCTGCAGTGCCGCAATCCGGTCGATTTCAGTGAGCAACTCCGGGATGGGCGGGATATTAAAATCGCGTTCCAGCAGGGTAGGTACAACGCCAAAATGGGCGTAGGCCTTGTCCAGCAGGTCCCAGACGACATCGATAATATCGGCACCGTGGGTGTCGACAATCAGATCCTCGGCTTCGTTAAAGTGCCCGGCAACGTGAAAATACATCACCCGTTCGGCGGGCAATGCAGTTAGAAATTCTTCAGCATCGTAATGGTGGTTTATGCTGTTGACGTAGATATTGTTTACGTCGAGTAACAGGTCGCAGTCGGCTTCCTGCAGGACTGCGTTAATAAAGTCGATCTCTTCCATTTCCTTTCCGGGAGCCGCGTAGTAGGACACGTTCTCCATAGCGATGCGGCGTTCCAGGATGTCCTGGGTGCGGCG
>CAZWJB010000205.1:0-3018 GCA_964634485.1 uncultured Thiohalobacter sp.
TCTATACGGCTGTACTGGGTGATGAACGCAATGCCCGCCAGCGGCTGGAGCAGGTTATTAAGGATGCGATGCGTGGCGAATTCAGTAAACGCACCGTCAATGAAGTGGTCTCGGGTGACCGCGATAGCATGATGAAGGCATTGACAGTGGATGCCAACGAGCAGGCCGGCCAGATCGGCATCGCCATTATTGACGTGCGTGTCAAGCGTGTGGACCTGCCTTCCGAAGTCAGCGACTCGGTATACCGGCGTATGCAGGCGGAACGTTCACGGGTCGCCAAGGAGTTCCGTTCGCAGGGTATGGAGGCAGCGGAAAGAATTCGTGCCGATGCCGATCGCCAGCGCCAGGTGTTGATCGCCAACGCTTATCGCGATGCCGAGCAGCTGCGTGGTGAGGGAGATGCAGTTGCCGCGGAAACCTATGCTGAGGCCTACACCAGAGATGAAGAATTCTACGCGTTTTATCGAAGTTTGCAGGCGTACCAGGAAAGTTTTGACGGTGGGAATAATATAATGTTGCTGGAGCCTGACAGCGAATTTTTCGAGTACTTTAACGAGGCCGGGGGTAAAAAATAGACCGGCCCCGTATGTGTAGATCAAGCCCGGGCGATGAACGATCGCCCGGCTTTTTTTTGCGTCGCAAGAGCCTGGAGCAGGCGCTGAATGTGGAATGAGTTATGGATAGCAGTGGCGTTGATGCTGGTAATTGAAGGCATAGTGCCATTCCTGAGTCCCGACACGGTGAGGCGAATGATTGCGACAATGACACAGATGGATGATCGCAGTATGCGTATGGCAGGTTTGTTGAGCATGCTGGCAGGCCTGGGCCTGCTCTATCTGGTGCACTAAAACAGTTATGAAAGGTAAAAATCGCTGGCTGTTACCGGAAGGTATTGAAGATCTGCTGCCCGACCAGGCTGCGCAGCTGGAACAGTTGCGCCGCGAACTACTGGACCTTTACCGGAGCTGGGGTTACGAGCTGATTCTGCCGCCATTTATCGAATACCTGGATTCTCTGTTAACGGGCAGCGGCCACGACCTGGATCTGCAGACATTCAAATTGATCGATCAGCTTTCCGGACGGTTGCTCGGGTTACGTGCGGATATGACGCCGCAAGCTGCGCGTATTGATGCGCACCGCCTGCAACGCGATGCGCCCAGCCGCCTGTGTTACCTGGGTACTGTATTGCGTACCCGACCCGATGGCTTTGACGGATCACGCAGCCCGATGCAGGTCGGTGCCGAGTTGTTCGGGCACAGGGGTGCGGAGAGCGATGTCGAGATTCTGGAGCTGATGGTGGCTACCCTGGCGCTGACAGGTATTGAAGACATCTATCTGGATCTTGGGCATGTCGGTATATATCGCGGGCTGGCGCATGATGCGGGTCTTGACGAGGAACAGGAAGCACTGCTGTTCGATGCCCTGCAACGCAAGGCGCTCCCGGAGATCAATGCATTTCTGGCCGGGCTGGACCTGTCTACAGCGCAGCGCGAGCGCCTGGCCGGTCTGGCAACGCTGAATGGTGGTGCCGAGGTGCTTGAAAAGGCGCAGTCGCTGCTGCAGGGTAGTGGCGAGTCTGCACTGTCTTCGCTGGAAGATCTGGTCAGGATTGCGCGCCTCGCCACACGACGTCTGCCGGATATTTCACTGCACTTTGATCTCGCGGAGCTACGCGGTTATCAGTACCAGACTGGTGTGGTATTCGCAGCCTTTGTCGCTGATCGCGGGCAGGAAATTGCAAGGGGTGGGCGTTACGATGAGATTGGCAAAGTGTTTGGCCGCGCCAGACCTGCGACCGGTTTCAGTACGGATTTGCGGATCCTGATGCGCCTCGGCAATCGCGACTGGCCGCAACCAGCTGGAGCGATACTGGCGCCCGCCGGGGAAGATACTGCGCTTGCCGACAAGGTGAGAACCCTGCGCACACAGGGAGAGCGTGTGGTGCAGCAGTTACCGGGCCAGGTGGGCAGCGTTGCCGAGACAGGTTGTGACCGGGTGTTGCGCTGGAGCGGATCCGAGTGGGTGGTTGAACGTACACAGTGATAACAGGTGTTGGTTTGCGCTGATTGTTTCCAGGCTGTGGAATTGCTGACAGGATAAATTTCGGATGGGCAAGAACGTCGTAGTAATAGGCACCCAGTGGGGTGACGAGGGCAAGGGCAAGATTGTCGACCTGCTGACCGATCGTGCATCGGCAGTGGTGCGTTTCCAGGGTGGGCATAATGCAGGCCACACGCTGGTTATCGAAGGCAACAAGACGGTCCTGCATTTAATACCGTCCGGCATCCTGCGCGTGGGTGTGCGCTGCCTCATCGGTAATGGTGTGGTGCTGTCACCGGTTGCCTTGCTGGAAGAGATCGACATGCTTGAGGCAGGCGGCGTACCGGCGCGTGAGCGCATGGGGATCAGCGAGTCCTGCCCGTTGATACTGCCCTACCATATCGCCCTCGATCAGGCGCGTGAAGTGGCGCGCGGCAAAAAGGCCATTGGCACCACCGGCCGTGGTATCGGCCCGGCCTATGAAGACAAGGTGTCGCGGCGTGGTATCCGTCTGGGCGAGTTGCTGGATCCGGCGCATTTCACCGAACGTTTACGCGAGGTGATGGAGTACCACAATTTCGCGCTGGTCAATTATTTCAAGGCTGATGCCGTTGATTACCAGCAGGTGCTCGATGAGGCGCTGGCGCAGGGTGAAAAGATTGCACCGATGGTCGAGGATATTCCCGGCACCCTGCACAGGCTGCGTGCAGAAGGTAAAAGCATTATGTTCGAGGGTGCGCAGGGTGCGTTACTGGATATCGACCACGGCACCTATCCCTATGTGACGTCGTCAACCACTACCGCGGGTGGCGCAGCCAGCGGCAGCGGAGTGGGGCCGCGTGACCTTGATTACGTGCTGGGTATTGTCAAAGCCTACACCACGCGTGTCGGCGCCGGCCCATTCCCGACTGAACTGTTTGATGACGACGGTCAGTACCTGGGTGAAAAAGGCCACGAGTTTGGCGCTACAACCGGTCG
>CAZWJB010000206.1:0-3000 GCA_964634485.1 uncultured Thiohalobacter sp.
CTTCCAGCAACGGTTGTTGCAGCTCTCCAGCGGTGAAATCCGCCTGGGGTACCGGTAAAAAACCCAGTATTCCCGCCAGCCAGTCGCGCAACGGCAGATATTCACCGAAAGGCACCAGGTGAACTTTGTAGTAAAACCGGCCGGGCTGATCAAGACTGATGACACTGTTGTAATAGTTCCACTGACTGCGATCCAGCACCGGCACCCCGGTTACCAGCGAAACTCCGTGCTGTTCAAATTCTTCCCGCAGAGGATCGATAAATTCGACTTCAACCTGATCGTAGAATGCCGGGATCGCTGTCTCCGGCCATACAATGATATCGCTGTCGAGGTGCTCCCGGCTAAGCTGGGCATAGCGCTCCAGAGTGGCCTGTTGCTGTTCCGGTTTCCATTTCAGCTCCTGCGGAATATTGCCCTGTATCAGGGTTGCGACAAGCCCGTTTCCGGTCGCTTCGGTCCAGTGGTAGTTGCCCAGGGCAAATCCACCGGTCCAGAGCAGCAACAAACCCGCAGGTGAAAAAAAACGTGCACCCTTCCCGCCACTGAACAACCAGGTCAATAACCCGGCACTCAGTGCAGCCAGCCAGCCTACACCGTATACACCGACAATCGGGGCAAAACCCAACAAGGGGCTTTCAACCTGGCTGTAGCCAAGGTTGAGCCAGGGAAAGCCGGTGAATATCCAGGATCGTACCCACTCGGAAAGCGCCCATGCCGAGGGAAATGCCGCCAGGTAAAACCAGCCTCCCGATACAATTCGGACTCTGGCCAACCCCCAGGCCATAAGCGCAGGAAACAACGCAAGGAACATGACAAACAGCAGCATCACCGCAATAGACAGCAGCAGGCCGGCGTTTCCATACAGATATATACTGACGTAAACCCAGGACACGCCGACGCCAAACTGGCCAACGCCGAATAACCAGCCATACAGAAAGGCCTGCCGGGACCTGGATGTAAACAGTAGCGCCGCCAGGACGGCCAGTGCCAGAACGGGCAGCAGATACCAGGAGAAAGGTGCAAAACCGAGGGGATAGACGGCGCCGGCCGACAGTGCAATCAGTCCTTTCCAGACCTTACCTGCAGGGATCAGCATGTCCTCAGGCGTCGGCAGACGACTGGATCGCGTTCGGATTCAGCAACAGCGTGACTTTCAACAGATGGATACGCCGGTTGTCCGCATTGATCACCTGAAAACTCATGTTCTCCAGCAGGGTGGTTTCGCCGCGCTTTGGCAGACGCCCGAATTTGTCCGTTACCAACCCGCCAATGGTATCGAATTCATCATCACTAAAGTCGGTCCCGAAGTGTTCATTGAAGTCCTCAATCGGTGTCAGCGCCTTGACTGTATAGTTAATATCACTGAACTTGCGGATAAAGGTATCTTCATCGATATCGTGCTCGTCCTCGATTTCCCCCACGATCTGCTCGAGGACATCCTCGATCGTCACCATACCGGCGACACCGCCGTATTCGTCGACCACAATCGCCAGGTGGTTGCGGCTGGCCCGAAACTCCTTGAGCAGGACATTGAGACGCTTGCTTTCCGGTACGAACACAGCCGGGCGCAATATTTCCCGTACCGAGAACTGCTCCTGTTCATTCTTTGGCGAATAGCGCAACAGGTCTTTTGCCAGCAGCACGCCGATGACCTCATCACGGCTGTCACCGACCACCGGGAAACGGGAATGTCCCGACTGGATAGCGACAGGTATCAGCTCATCAGGACTGTCATCACGACTCACTACGACCATTTGCGAACGCGGGATCATAATATCGCGGACCTGCATTTCAGCGACCTGCAAAACCCCTTCGATCATACCCTGCGCATCCGCATCGAACAGTCCGTGGCACTGTGCATCGCGCAGTACTTGCACCAGGTGTTCACGGTCTCTGGGCTTGCCCAGCAGGGTCTGACTAAGCCGGTCCATCCACGGCAGCCGGGCAGCGCCGTTGCTAGATCGGTCTTGTTTCATGTTTTTCCTTCATACAGCCACATCCGTTTGATAGGGGTCCTGAATATCCAGTCCAGCCAGTATCTGTTTTTCCAGTGTTTCCATTTCTACCGCCTGCGTAGCAAGCTGGTGATCATAGCCGCGCAGATGCAGTACACCGTGCACCACCATATGCGCCCAGTGATGCTTTTCCAGTTTGTGCTGCAGTTGTGCTTCACGCTGTACCACCGGTGCGCAAATAACCACATCGCCCAGACAATCCGAGTCGATACCGGGCGGAACCTCGAACGGAAACGAAAGCACGTTGGTCGCCTTGTCTATATTACGGTACCGGCTGTTTAACGCCTGCCCTTCCTGTTCGTCAACAACCCTGACCACCAGTTCGACGCCGCTGTCCATGGACTCCAGCGCTGACTGTACCCAGCACTCGAACTCCTGCCGTGTCGGCAAATCGTCACCATCGACCGCATACTGAACGTCCAGGCCCGGCAACCCTTGCTCCTCAGTCACCGTTGCTGTCCCTGTTCTTCTCAAACTTTTCGTAGGCGTTCACAATTCTCTTCACCAGCGGGTGGCGCACGACATCGCGGGCATCAAACCTCGTAAAGCCTATGCCGTCCACGCCATCCAGCACCCCTGTCACCTGACGCAGGCCGGATTTTACGTGCTTTGGCAAATCGATCTGGGTGATGTCACCGGTGATTACAGCAGTGGATCCAAAACCAATTCTGGTCAGAAACATTTTCATCTGTTCGACGGTGGTGTTCTGCGCTTCATCCAGGATTACGAAGGCGTCATTGAGTGTTCGTCCGCGCATAAAAGCGAGTGGTGCGATCTCGATGATGTTGCCCTCGATCAGTTTGGCCACACGATCAAAGCCCAGCATCTCATACAGCGCATCGTAAAGAGGCCGCAGGTAGGGATCCACTTTCTGCGTCAAATCACCTGGCAGAAATCCCAGCCGTTCCCCGGCCTCCACAGCCGGACGCACCAGCACCAGTCGCCGTACTGATTCACGTTCGAGCGCCTGTACGGCGCAGGCAAC
>CAZWJB010000207.1:0-2993 GCA_964634485.1 uncultured Thiohalobacter sp.
AGCAGGGCCGGCAGCACCGGTTGGCGGATTATCGCGGCCAATGGCTGGTGCTGTACTTTTATCCGAAAGACGACACGCCGGGCTGCACCAAAGAAGCCTGTTCGCTGCGCGACGAGTTCGCCGCGTTCCGCCAGCTCGATGTGGCCGTACTGGGCGCAAGCCTTGACGATACGGATAGTCACGAGGCTTTTGCGAAAAAATACCGCTTGCCGTTCCCGTTGCTTTCCGATAGCGGCGGTAAAGTTGCGAAGGCGTATGGTTCACTGGGGGGCTTTGGGCCTATTCGCTATGCCAAACGGCATACCTTCATTATCGGTCCGGACGGGCGCATCGCACAGGTATGGCGTAAAGTGGATCCGGGAGCCCACAGCGGCGAGCTGCTGGAGGCGCTCAGAGCTTTGCGACCGTCCCCACCAATTCGGGGTAACTGACGATGCCGGAGTTCGCGCTCGGCACGATCGACTACGTGATGATCAGTGCCTACGCGCTGGTTGTGATAGCAGTCGGCCTGTACTTTGCCCGCCGCGAAAAGAATGCCGAGCAGTATTTCCTCGCAGGTCGCCGCATGACGTGGCCGCTGATCGGCGTTTCCCTGTTTGCGTCAAACATCTCCAGCACTACGCTGGTCGGCCTGTCCGGTAACGCCTACGGCCAGGGTATTGCGGTCTTCAATTACGAGTGGATGGCGGCGCTGGTGCTGATTATCATTGCCGCGTTCTTCCTGCCAGCTTACCTGCGAGCCCGGGTGTTCACTATTCCGGAATATCTTGAGCGCCGATTCGACCGGCGTTCGCGTTATTACTTCTCCGCGCTGACGCTTGTTCTGAATATCGTGGTTGATACCGCCGGCAGTCTCTACGCGGGCGGACTGGTTATACAGCTTGTTTTCCCGGAACTGCCCCTGTGGCAGATCATCGCGGCGCTGACACTGGTGGCCGGCATCTACACTGTCGCAGGTGGACTCGCGGCGGTTATGTACACAGATGCGCTACAGGCAGTCCTGCTCACCGCGGGTGCCTGCATAATCGCCTGGGCGGCCTGGCAACGGATCGACGGCTGGGAATCGGTGCTCGCAGTAACACCGCCGGAGCAGCTTGCGCTGATATTGCCGGCGGACGATACTCAGATGCCCTGGCCTGGCCTGGTCACCGGTGTCTTTCTGATCGGCTTCTATTTCTGGGGCATGAACCAGTTCATGGTGCAGCGCCTGCTCAGCGCCCGCGATCTGCAACACGGCCAGCGTGGAGCGCTGTTCGCAGGACTGTTGAAGCTGTCCGTGCTGTTTATCATGGTGATGCCGGGGCTGATGGCGCGGGTACTCTACCCGGACCTGCCCAATCAGGACCTGGTGTTTCCGACCCTGATGTTTGATCTGCTGCCACCGGGGGTGCTGGGGCTGGTGCTGGCCGGCCTGATGGCAGCGCTGATGTCGAGCATCGACTCGACCCTGAATTCGGCTTCGACCCTGGTTACCATGGACTTCGTCCACACCCGGGCGCCCGGCATCGATCAGCACAAACTGATGTGGATCGGACGCGGGGTAACGGTCCTGTTCATGTTGCTGGCCATGGCCTGGGCACCACAGATCGGCGCGTTCAGTTCCCTGTTCAATTACCTGCAACAGGTGCTTGCCTACGCGGTCAGCCCGGTTGTGGCCGTGCTGGTGATCGGTATGTTCTGGCGCCGGGCAAACGCGGCGGGTGCTTTTTCCGCCCTGATCGCGGGCCTGCTGGGTGGCGCCCTGTTATTTATAATTAATGTTGTACTGGGATTGACGGACGTGCATTTTCTTTACATCGCGCCGCTGCTGTTCGTGCTCAGTAGCGTCGTGCTGATCGTTGTCAGTCTGCGTGGCGAACCGGAGGAGGGCATAGAGACGCTGATGTGGCGTGCGCCGAAACGGCGCGGGCCAGCACCTGCGCAGGTGGCGCACTGGTACAGTGATTTTTGCGTACTTTCGCTGCTGTTACTGGTATTAACTGCGCTGGTGGTGGGCGCGTTCGCCTGACTTCAGCCGGCTCCTCAGCATCCGGGAATACCGACTAAGCGCGGGAGCTGGGGTGCGAGCCAATATTTCAGTTCAGCTTATCCCGGGAAAGCGGTTCTGACTCCATTTATTCGCTCGCTTTGCGGGCCAGGTACACCGTATTAGACGACTCACCACCCCTGTACGGATTCGGAAAAGTCACGACATGCACTTCAGAAGACTGGAATACACTATCAAGCAAATGCGTGAACCCGGCATCTGGAGGATCGTTGGACCACAGCCCGAAGACACCGCCGGGATGTAGTTTTTCAGCAAGGTTCCGGAGCCCCTGCAGCGTATAAAAAGCACTGTTTCCCGGGTTAAGCCAATGGCTCGGTGAATGATCAATATCCAGTAACACCGCGTGAACCCGCCGGTTCGTGTTCGCGCGGTCGAATCCCATGCCGGCTGATGAAGCGACGTCAAAGAAGTCAGCATGGACAAGGGTGCAGCGAGGATCAGATGCCAATTGTTTACCAAGCGGCACCAGGCCCTGACGGTGCCAGTCGATAACCGGCTGCATCACCTCAACCACGATGAGTGATCGGACGGACGGGTTTTCCAGGGCAGCCACTGCGGTATAGCCCAGTCCCAACCCGCCGACGACAATATCCAGATCGGAGCCTTCAAGTTCGGCGAGCCCGAGTTTTGCAAGCTGAATCTCGGCTTCGGTAAACAGACTGGACATCAGAAACTCGTCGCCAAGCTTTACCTCGTAGAGGATTTTCCCTTCGAGTCTGGGCTCCGAGCGACGCCTGAGGCTGATATCGCCCAGCGGTGTCTGCTGGTAGTCCAGTTCTTCAAATTCAAACGTCATATATTAGTCTGATTCTAACATTTAATGAATAAAAATAGGACATTACCCGTCTAATTAACGAGGATGCCCTCCTTTCTGTGGTCGCGCCGGCAGGGTTAAGTATTTTTGATCCATGTCAAACACTTCCACGGCGAAAGGGCTTATTTTAGA
>CAZWJB010000208.1:0-2950 GCA_964634485.1 uncultured Thiohalobacter sp.
TCACAGGATCGGGTACGTAAGAATACGACCTGGCTGGTCGTGCTGTTCGGCTTTGCGGTGATCAGCCTGATCGTTATGACCAACCTGCTGGTCATGATGGCGTTCGGCTATCTCAACGCTGAGCAGGTGGCTGGTAGCGAGGTGCAGGCTCCGCAAATGGACTGGCAGACTTTCCTTGTCGTTGGCGCAGCTGTGGTTGGCGTTATTGTGGTAGGTAGTTTGTACAAGGTCATGACCCTGTCAGCTGGCGGAAAAATTGTCGCGGAATCGATGGGCGGACAGTTGATCCCGCAAAACACCAGTGACCTCAACCAGCGCAAATTGCTGAACGTGGTCGAGGAGATGGCCATCGCCTCCGGCACGCCACCACCACCCGTGTATCTGCTGGCCGACGAACAGGGTATTAATGCCTTTGCGGCGGGATTCTCGCCACGCGATGCAGTCATCGGTGTCACCCGGGGAACGATCGAACACCTGAACCGCGATCAGTTACAGGGCGTGATAGCGCATGAGTTCAGCCATATTTTCAATGGCGATATGCGGCTCAATATCCGCCTTATGGGCGTATTGCACGGCATCCTGATTCTCGGATTGATCGGGTACTATATATTGCGCCCCGCAGCTTACTCCGGTCACCGTCGCAGCAGCGGAAAAAATACGGGTGGAATATTCGCATTGGCGATAGGATTGATGGTCATTGGGTTTGCGGGTACCTTCTTCGGCAACCTCATCAAGGCCGCAGTCAGCCGACAGCGCGAGTACCTGGCCGATGCCACTGCGGTCCAGTTTACCCGTAACCCGGACGGCATCGCGGGTGCGCTGAAAAGAATAGGCGGGCTGGAGTACGGTTCGAAAGTGGAAAATCCCGGTGCGGCTGAAATCAGCCATGCCTTTTTTGCCCAGGGAATGTCCAGTGCAATGCAATCGTTATTCGCTACCCACCCGCCGTTGAAGAAACGTATCCTGCGCATTGACCCGCGCTGGGATGGTAACTTTGATGTCTCCGACAAGCCTGATACACAGCCGGAGGATGCCGGCACCGGAAAAGAACAACCCATGTCTCGGGAGGATGTAGCCCGCAAAGTTGCTGCCGTTGCTACTGGTGCTGCTGTTATCGATGTAATGAATGCGATAGACCAGATAGGCAATCCCGGTCAGGATACGATTGATTACGCCCGTTCGCTGGTATCCGGATTACCCGCAACCATTAAAGATGCCGCTCACGAGCCCTTTGGTGCCCGGGCCGTTATGTATTGCCTGGCGCTTGATGAGGGGCAGGTGGATCGTGCCGCGCAGTTGCAGTACCTGGAGGAAAAAGCCGATCCGGGTGTCTACGAACTGGTGACCAGCCTGTTGCCGGATTTAGAGGGTCTGGATGCGCGCTTCCGTTTACCACTGGTTGATATCGCCATCCCGGCGCTCAAACAACTGTCATTAAAGCAGTACAAACTGTTCAAACTGAACCTGACCGCATTGGGTGACATGAATGGCCGGGTGGATTTTCTGGAATGGTCGCTGCAGAAAATTTTGTTCAATCACCTGGATGCCCATTTCTTCAAACTTGCACGCGCCCGGCCCGGAAAAGCAAGTCCTGAAAAGCTCGCAAAAGAAATTGAGCTGGTGCTGTCGGCCATGGCCTATGTGGGCCAGCCTGACAAGCGCGGTGCCGAGCAGGCATTCAGGGTCGCCGCAACGGTAATGGGCCTTGACGAACTCAGGCTGCTGTCGGAAACCGACATCAGCCTGCCGGCACTGGATGTTGCGCTGGACAAACTGGCAAAACTGAAACCGTTGACAAAACCCCGCTTGTTGAAGGCCTGCGTCTCCAGCATCGTTCAGGATCAGAAGGTGGCGCCGGTCGAAGTGGAATTGTTACGTGCCTTTTCGGATGCCCTGGATTGTCCCATGCCGCCGGTGGCCTGATTCCTCGCCAAGGAGACCTGGCGAGATATAACCGCTTCATTGAAAATATATATTATTTCAATAAATCGCCATAAATAACGACTTGACAGATAAATTATAAGTCGCTATATATGACGAAATTAATATAATTTTAGTATTAATTCGTTAATATTGGCGATTATGAAGATATCCGATCTTCTGACAGACGAAGCGATTCTCGCCGAGATTGGCGAGCGTATTGCGCGGCGCCGGCTCGATCTTGAGCTGACTCAGGCGGCTGTGGCCGAGCAGGCGGGTGTCGCCAAGCGGACGCTGGAACGGGTGGAAGCCGGACACTCGGCGCAGATGTCGAGCCTGATCCGGATTCTGCGGGTACTGGATGGGCTGCCTGGCCTGGACCGCATGCTCCCCGAAGCCGGGCCGAGACCCATGGACCTGCTGAAGCGCAAGGGCAAAGTGCGGCAACGGGCCTCGAGACGCCACGCTTCGAGCCAGCCGGAAAAGCCATGGTCGTGGGGTGACGAGTCATGAGCCACATTGCCGAGGTCAGGCTTTGGGGGCGCACCATAGGCGCGGTCTCACTGGCGGAAGGTGATGAGGTGGCCGCCTTCGAGTACGACCCGGTGTTTGCGCAAAGTGGTATTGAGGTCTCACCGATTACGATGCCGCTTTCCCGCCGTGTCTATACCTTCCCCGAGCTGTCCCGCAAGACGTTTTACGGGCTGCCCGGATTGCTGGCGGACTCGTTGCCGGACAAGTTCGGTCATGCCCTGATCGACGCCTGGCTGGCTAGCCGGGGACGGCTGCCGGGCTCATTCAATGTGATCGAACGGCTTTGTTACACGGGCGAGCGCGGTATGGGCGCTCTGGAATACGCGCCCGGGATCGGCCCGAAGGCCCGTCAGGCCGGCCGGATACAGATCGACAGGCTGGTTGAACTTGCCTCGGAGATACTGACCCAGCGTAATCATCTGCAGATGTCCTTAGCCGACAAAAGCCGGGAGCAGGCCCTGGCCGATATCCTGCGGGTCGGCACCTCGGCCGGCGG
>CAZWJB010000209.1:0-2947 GCA_964634485.1 uncultured Thiohalobacter sp.
ACGGCCGGGAGGGGATCCAGTTGTTGCTGGGATCAACCGCGAACGCTGTACTGCACGGTGCGCCCTGTGATGTATTGGCGGTTCGGGTCAGGGACTAGACATTATGTCTGGCCGGAATCGGTTACCAGCGTTTTTCCAGGAACAGATAGGCACCCAGGTTGCCGCCACTGTAGTTACGCGGTCGGCTTGCTGTGCCACCAGGGGCAGTCTTTTGCACACGCAGAGCAGGCCCGCGCACCCCGAACGGTCGTGCCAGCTGTAACCCTTTACCCCCTTTGTCTACGCTTATTTCCGGTTTCCAGTTTTGCAGTCTGCCGCCCAGGTCGATGCTCCACATTGCATGCAACCAGTCACCGTCCGAAGAACTCTCAGCGCGGGCTTTCCCGTTGGTTGTGGTATTAAGGGGTTCTGCAGCCTGGACCAGGCTGGTGGCCAGCATTCCGAAGCCCACAAAGAAGGTGAGCAGTAACAGAATATCCGGCTTACGATAGTGCATCGATTTCAATTTCATATTCAGACCGCTTTATTGTCAGTCGTACCGGGTAAGGCACGACTTTATTGTTTCTCTTCTGAAGCGGAGTAACCGTGATCCGGTTCACTATTTCTGGTCTTCCTGTCCTGCCTGTTCCCTGTTTACGCTTCCCCAGTAGCCGGGTAACGGCGCCAGCAGAAAATTCTTTAATAAATTCAGGGGGGCAACCAGGAAAGCACCGCGCACGGCAGCGGGTATTTTCTATATCTTGCTGTTTATTAACAATAACTTACCGGGTCCGGCCATCCGGCAACAGATTCCGGTTCCCGCTTGCGGGGTCGGGTGAACTACTTGATCAGCACTGCTTCAATGCTTTGCCGTTCGGTAGGCTGCGTCCAGCCAGCAGCGCGGCAATGCCTCCCCTGACGGAAATGTCAGATTGTCCTTGGTGAACCTGGCCACGTCCTGCATTTCTTCTCCGGCGTGGAAACGCCCTTCCAGCTCCGTCATGCAAGGATCGACCATCGCCGCTATATCCATTATTTCCACCAGATCACCGCTTGTCTTGTCTCTCAGGTACATGCCTCTCTCCTGTTCTGTCAAATTCCCTGTACTCTGAATATAGACCCTAATTGAACTGTCCGCCTCCCCGCCACTTCACGAGGATTATCTATACCTGCAGCGCCAAACACCGTATCCTTGCAGACTTGTTCCGGAGCAGCACACATGTCTGAAGACGACTATAAAATCCAGGTTGAAGTTGAAACCATGTACGTTGAAGAACAGTCTTTACCGGAACAGGACCATTACGTATTCGCCTACACCATTACCATCTACAATGCTGGCAATATTCCGGCACGGCTGCTGAACCGCCACTGGATTATTACCGATGCCAACAACAAGGTGCAGGAAGTCAAAGGTGAAGGTGTGGTTGGCGAACACCCCTACCTGAAGCCTGGTGAACATTATCGTTATACCAGCGGCACCATGCTCGAAACACCCGTCGGCACCATGTGCGGCAGCTACCAGATGATCGCAGACGGCGGTGTGGAGTTCGATGCCGATATTCCGTCGTTCACCCTTTCGATGCCCCGCACCCTGCATTAATGGCAGTCTACGCCATTGGCGATATCCAGGGCTGCTTCAACGAACTGCAAGGTCTGCTCGACCAGATCAGCTTCGATTCACAACGGGACAGGCTCTGGTTTGCCGGCGACCTGGTCAACCGCGGTCCGGACTCGCTGGAAACCCTGCGCTTGCTGCACAGGCTGAACGTCGTTACCGTACTCGGCAACCACGATTTGCACCTGCTGGCCACCGCTCATATCCCCAAATACCGAAAACACAAAGACACACTCGAGCAGGTTATGCACGCACCCGACGGTGCCGAGTTGCTGGAGTGGCTGCGCCATCAGCCGCTGCTCCATCACGACACCGGTACCGGCTACACGCTGATTCATGCCGGTCTGCCCCCGCAGTGGGACCTGGACAAGGCAAGGCACTGTGCTGTCGAGGTGGAACAGGTGCTGCAGAGCAGGAACCATGTCGAATTTTTTGAAGTCATGTATGGCAACCACCCCACCCGGTGGTCAGACGACCTGCAAGGCTGGGACCGCTTGCGCTTTATTACCAACTGCCTGACACGGTTGCGCTACTGCGATAGCAACGGGCGAATGGCACTGGAACAGAAAGGGCCACCCGGCAGCCAACCCAGACACCTGAAACCCTGGTTCGAATGGGCACAGCGTAAAAGCCGGGGCATGAACATTCTGTTTGGTCACTGGTCGACGCTGGGCGCATACGACGCGGCCGGTATTCACTCGCTGGATACCGGTTGTCTGTGGGGCGGCACACTGACGGCGCTGCGACTGGACAGGGATCCGCCCGAACGCATTGAATATGACTGCCCGGGCATCATAAACCCGACAAAAGAATAAGCCCGCTCCTACGATTTCGCCGAACGCGGGTTACGTTCCAGTATCACGAAGTCGTAATCGTATTCATTATTCTCATCAGCCTGGTGTGACTCGCACGCCACTTCGTGCCATTGCTGCGTATCGATTTCAGGAAACCAGGTATCACCGTCCACGTCAGCCCTGACCCGTGTCAGGTACAGGCGGTCGGCGCGATCCAGTGTTTGCTGGTACAGCCCGGCTCCGCCAATAATCATAACCTCGTCTGACCCAGCGGCGGCATCCAGCGCCTGCTCGATGGAGTGCACCACCTGGCACCCTTCCGCCTGATAAGCAGTGTCCCGCGTTACCACTATGTTCTTACGCCCCGGCAAAGGCCGTCCTATCGATTCCCGGGTCTTGCGCCCCATGACAATCGGCTTGCCCATGGTCAACGCCTTGAAGTGTTTAAGATCTGCGGAGATGCGCCAGGGCAATTGATTGTCACGGCCGATGACGCGGTTCCCGGCCAGCGCCGCAATAAGCGCAATCCGCATCAGACCGCAACCGGCGCCTTGATATG
>CAZWJB010000210.1:0-2932 GCA_964634485.1 uncultured Thiohalobacter sp.
TCGGCATCCAGCGCCGAGGTGGCTTCGTCGAAGATCACCACCTGCGGATCGTTCAACAGCAGGCGCGCAATCGCCAGGCGCTGGCGCTGCCCGCCCGACAGTCTGACGCCTTGCCGTCCCAGCATGGATTCGAGCCCATCAGGCATGGCCTGAACAAGGTCTTCCAGTTGCGCGCGCTGCAATGCCTGCCACAAGGCTTCGTCGGAGTGCTCGCGACCCAGCGTCAGGTTATTACGCACCGTGTCGTTGAACAGCGATGGATGCTGTAACACAGTAGCAACGTGCTCGCGCACCACTTCCAGTCCGATCTTTTCCACCGCGACACCATCGAAGGCAATCTGACCCGAGTTCGGGGCATACAGCCCCAGCAATACCTGCACCAGGGTCGATTTACCACCGCCGCTGGCGCCTACCAGTGCGACCCGCTCGCCGGCCGGTATATCGAGACTGACGCCGTTCAACACCGGTTCGCCCGGCCGGTATTCGAAGCGGATATCACGCAGGCTGACGGCGACGCCGCGCTTGCCGGTAAACGGGTTTTCGCTGGCGGGATACTGTGGCTCCTCGTGCAGACCCAGGATGCAGTTAATGCGGTCGAGGGCGGCGCGCGCACCGAAGAATGAATACTGGATATTCAGTACTTCCTGCACCGGCCCCATCATAAACCACAGGTAGGCGAACACCGCCATCATCTGCCCCACTGACAGATCCGAGAACACCACCATCAGCATGCTGACTGCACGGAACAGGTCGAAACCGACCAGGAACACCATGAACGACAGGCGGCTGGCCGCGTCACTTTTCCAGGCAAACGCCGTGGAGTCCTTCCGGATCTGCATAGCCTTGCCAATAACACGTTTGAAGTAATAGCCTTCGCGGTTGGCTGCACGGATTTGCTGGATAGCGTCCAGAGTCTCTGTCAACGCACCCTGAAACAGCTCAAACGCCCTGTTTTCACGGCGCTTCAGGTGTTTGACACGTTTACCCAGCAGCACAGTGAAATATACCACCAGCGGATTCAGGAACAGGATAAACAGGGCCAGTTGCCAGTGCATCCACAACAACACGACGGCGGCACCGATCAAAGAGAAAACGGCAATGATGAATTTGGCCAGCGTCATGCCGATGAAATCATCAACAGCGTTCAGGTCGGTGACGAAGTGCGATGTCACTTCACCACTGCCGATGGATTCGTACTCGGCCATCGAGATACGCTGCAAACGTAACAACAGGTCACGGCGAATGCGGAACACCACATCCTTGGCAATCGTACTGAACTGGCGGGTCTGCCAGACGCTTAGGAGCACGTTTACAACGCGCAATACAATACTAAGCAGAAGTATCGCACCTATATAGAGTACCGCGCCGTGCCATGCATCCGGAAAAACCCGGTCCATGAAGCCCACCAGAGAAGCCGGCTGCTCGAGCAACACTTCATCCACCAGCAGTGGCATCAACAACGGCAGGGGTACGGCCACGAGAACCGCCAGCAGACCGATGGTATTTGCGGCGTACAGTTCACGGCGGTGTTCTTTTACGATGTCATACACCCGGCGCCAGGTATAGTTTTCCCGGGGCGGGGCGGCCTGTGCAGTAGCGGAGGACATCAGGTCAGCCCCGCACAAACAGGGCCATGGATTCCACATGGGTGGTATGCGGGAACATATCCATAACACCGGCAGCCGCCAGTGTATAACCCAGCTCGTTTACCAGAATGCCCGCATCGCGCGCCAGCGAACCGGGATGGCAGGAAACATAGACAATACGTTCCGCACCGAGCTTGCCCAGGTGCGGCATCAATTCCTGCGCGCCACTTCTCGGCGGGTCGATCAGAATTTTATGGTATTTCTGCTTCATCCAGGATTGATCGCAGGGATCCTCGCTCAAATCAACCACATGATACTCCACATTGTCGATACCATTGCGCTGCGCATTATCCCGTGCACGCTGGACCAGCCCCGCCTCGCCTTCCACACCGGTGACATGCTGTGCACTGCGCGCCATCGGCAGGGTGAAATTTCCCAGACCACAAAACAGGTCGAGCACCTTGTCATCCTGCTGTAACTCAAGCAACCCCAGGGCCTGCTGGATCATGGGCTGATTGATGGCCGGATTGACCTGGGTAAAGTCCATGGGCAGAAAACGGATCTCCAGCTCATAGTCCGGCAGGTGGTAACAGAGCGTTGACGTCTCGGGCCACAGTAATTCGATACTGTCCGGCCCTGCGGGCTGCAGATAGATATGCAAACCGGTTTGCTGCGCATACTCGACGAGTGTTTGCGTATCCTGCTCGTTGAGCGGATCGAGATTACGGAACACCAGCACCGTGCAGTCTTCACCGGCGGCCACCTCGATCTGGGCGATCCTGGCGCGCGCCTCCATACCGCCAATCAATTCCGCGAGTTCTTCCAGGCGTTCACCGACATCCGGGTGCAACACTTCACAGCGATGGATGTCCGCAACATAGGATTTGCGCTTTTCCCGGAACCCCACCAGTACCCGGTGTTTCTTGTTGACGTATTTAACACCGAGACGCGCCTTGTTCCGGTAGCCCCACACCGGCCCGGTCAGCGGATCGAGTACGCGCTCCGGCGTCACCTTGCCGATGCGTTCCAGGTTATCAAGCAGCGTCTGCTGCTTGGACAGGATTTGCTGGCCGGTTTCCTGGTGCTGAAGACTGCAACCACCGCACAACATGAAATGTGGACACCTGGGTTTAACCCGGTCAGGTGAGGCAGAAAACAGTTCGCACACTCTCCCCTCGTCGTGCTTGCGGGAACGCGCCGTGTACATAAAACTGAGTTCTTCACCCGGCAGCGCACCGTCGACAAACACCGCCTTGCCGTCCACGTGCGCCACACCCCGGCCATCATGGGAGAGGGACTCTATGGTGACGCGAACCGGGTAGTTGGGGAGTTTGGGTTTTCTGCTG
>CAZWJB010000211.1:0-2928 GCA_964634485.1 uncultured Thiohalobacter sp.
AGTAACTACCAGGCGGTAAAACCGCCGTCCACGACCAGCTCGGTGCCGGTGACATAAGACGAGGCACGGGACGCCAGAAACAACAGCGGTCCACACAGGTCATCGCTGACCGCCATTCTCCCCATGGGTACACGATGACAGAACTTGTCCCTGAATTGCTCATCCTGCTCACCCAGAACCCCTCCCGGTGACAGGGCATTGACCCGCACACCATGAGGCGCCCAGTGCGTCGCCAGATAGCGGGTCATGTTGACCACGGCAGCCTTGGACGCACCGTAGGCCGGTGGTTTAAGAAAAGGTGGATCACTCTGGATGTGGTCATAAAAACGCGCATCGGGCGAAATTCCGGCATACAGGGAACCGATATTGATAATGGATCCGCGACCTGCGCGCAACATGCATTTACCAAACACCTGGGTCGTCAGAAAAAGCCCCAGCGTATTCACCTCCAGTATCTCCCGGTTTACTTCCAGCGGGATATCTTCCAGCTTATGGCTGATTCCCGCATCGGATGGAGGCTGATCGATACCGGCGTTATTCACCAGTATCGAGGGGACGCCAAAGGAGGTTATGCACTGATCGCACGCCGCTTCCAGCGCCGAGCGCTCCCTTATGTCGGCACGCTGCAACAAGAGCCGACTTACATCGAAGCGGTTCTGCAAGCGCTGAAATTCCTCCGATACGCTCGCACCCGGCAAATCCAGTGCAAAAACCGAAGCGCCCGCTTCAAGCAACGCCTCAATCCAGACAGATCCAAGTTTACCCAACGCACCAGTGACAACAGCAATTTCGGCGTCAAGGCTGAACAGCTTGTTCAAGATACAGCCAGCTCCCGCCAGCTTTCGGTGCCATTTAACTTCTCATAGGAAATATCGTCATCTTCTGCAAATGGCTGGCAGGTAACCCGGCCAATGACTTTATCGATATCGTAAGGTTGCAAACCATCGCCCGGCGACTTGATGGCCAGGTCTTCCTGGCGGATGGTATGACCTTCCGGCAGATCATGCGCAGCCACCAGCTTCTTGCCCATTTTGATAATAGGTTGTACTTCGCTGTCATAAGTCCGTTTGACGCCATCGCCTATGGCGACTTTCAAACGGTCTAAATCACGAACCAGCTTGCGGAAACCACTCGGTTCCAGGGAAAATGCATGGTCCGTGCCCTTCCAGGTATGGTTAAAGGTAAAATGCTTTTCGACAATCCTGGCGCCCAGCATGAACGCCGCTATCGCCATGGCGATACCATTGTCATGGGAAGACAATCCAACAGTGGCATTGGGAAAGCGCTCGCGAAACGTCGTGATAACACGAAGATTCAGCTCATCGAACTCTGCCGGATAGCCTGCTGTACACTGAAGAATACCCAGCTGCTGGTTGATCGGCATAATGGCATCGTAGGCCCTGTTGACATCATCCATAGTGCCTCCGCCGGTACTGATGACCATAGGTTTACCGTACGCAGCAATATGGGTAAGCAGGGGTATGTTTTTTAAATCCCCCGAGGCCACCTTGAAGGCCGGCACATCCAGCTTTGCCAGGAAATCGGCACTGGGTAGATCAAAGGCTGTGGCGACCACCGTAACCCCGATCTCCTTGCCGTAATCCATCAACTCCCGGTATTCATTCCAGCCGAACTCCAGAAACTCCCGGTGCTCGCCATAGGTCTTGCCGAAGCTGTTCTCATAATCGTAGGGTTTGTTATAGCTGGCCCTTGTATACAGGCTCCGGTTGTTCCGCTTCTGCAGCTTCACCGCATCTGCACCGCATTCCCTGGCGACGCGAAACATCTCCATAGCCGTCTCCAGCCTGCCCTGATGGTTGTTGCCGATTTCAGCGATAACATAGCAGCCGCTATCGTCCTGAATATCTTTGCCATCTATTGAGAGTTTCCGCATGTGTTTCATTCTCCTTCGCTTTATTCAGATAGCGGCGAAGTATACTGGTGTCGTTATCCGCTATTGAATCGTCCCCCCCTGTCGAGGGACGTAGCCCGACAACTCATCGTATGCTGCGCGGCGCAATGCTCCATGATGAGAGAGTAATACTTGGGCCGCATTCTTTTCGCAAATTGTCACCCCGTTCACACTGGCTCCGAAGGTTCGGTATGCACGCAGAGGGCGTACTCCTCCATTTGTTCTGGTTACTGGCACGCTTCCTGTCTCCGCAACATGCATCGGCAACCGGACGCATACTGATTCGCTGGCTGGGCCCGGGAACGCATAAACATGGCCAGGTGAAGAAAAACCTGGAGCTGGATTCGCAACCAGCCCGATCAATGGGTGTGCATGAAACGGCGCTGGCAGACGGGTGTCTGCGAATTTAAAGACTAGCCAAATACCTGCCTGTACAGGGGAAGCGCTCGCTTCAACAGGGGCTCCATCTTCCGGTACAGGCCAAGGGACTCCACATCCAGGCCATCGAGAAAATTCTTCACCTGCAAACCCAGCTCGGTATCACCCTGCATCACCAAACGGCGCTGAAAAACCAGTGTGTCCGGATCTTCCTGGCGGCTGACCAGTACCAGAAAATCGTACACAGTACCTTCTATGACCAGATCAGCTGTTCCACCCCGGGAACAGGCAGTCAGCCGGTTTCCATTAAAGGACAGACAAAAATTGATGTCGGCATCACGTACCGCAATAACGATGCAACGATCCTGCAGGAATTCCAGCTCCCCGTCACACCATTGTTCAGCCAGCGCCCGGTTGAGTGCCAGGGCGATCAAACGTGAATGTACTGTGTCGGGCAACAGGCTGAATGGTGCAGCCAACAGGCGTGGTAACAACACCCCTTTTTTGTTTGGCGTATTCGGCATAAACAGCTTATGACAGCAACCTGCCCAGGCGCTTGAATGTATGGGTGCACAGGCGCGCAGTCTGCTGCGCATACCAGGCAAAACGATTCGGTTTTACCCAGCTCATCTGGATCA
>CAZWJB010000212.1:0-2926 GCA_964634485.1 uncultured Thiohalobacter sp.
TTGAGTCATCGATAAGACAGCGTTTCGAGGCAGCCGCTCTTAACCATGTCGAGGCGGTGGAGCATGGGATCGATGCCCATCTCGAAACCTTGTATCACATCCGCTCGGATTTCGACGCTTCGTCCTTTGTCGACCGGGACGAGTTTCGCATCCTCGTCAGCCGCAGCCTGGTACGCAACCCGGGCATCATGGCGCTGGAATGGGTGCCCAGGGTGCCTGCCAGTGAGCGGGACGTCATGGAAACCGCGGCACGAGAGGAGGTGTCAGCGAATTTCGTTTTCGGTGATAACCCTGCCGAAGCAGGCATGAACGCTGCACCGCAGCGTGATGTTTATTTTCCAATCTACTATGTAGAACCGCAGGAAGCGTTTTTATCAGTGCTGGGTTTTGATCTGGGCGCCAGATCGGGGCATTTGGCTGCGCTGATGAAGGCTGCGCGCAGCAATGCGCCCGCCGTTTCGACACGCCTGCAATTGTACCAGTCAGAAAAGGGGGCGTACTCGATCTTCGTGGCGCTACCGGTATACAGAAAGGGTACACCGCTGGAGACTGCGAGAGAACGCGAGGCAGCACTGCGCGGCTTTGCTGTGATGGTTACTGAAATCGGGCCGATGATCGACTCGATACTCAGCAAGAATACCAGTCCCGCCGGATTGACACTGACGTTTGAAGATAGCGAGGCGAGGGGTGCAGAAGCCTTCATGTATCGCCATGTTTCTCAGGCCATGGATCTGGGTCCGGATAACAGGGAAAAAGACTATCTGGATGACGGCCTGACAACTACGACGACCCTGGCATTTGCCGACCATGACTGGCAGGTAACCGCATATGCGGCCAACAGAAAAATCTACCCCGACTGGGACGCGGGCAATTTATGGTTGCCGCTGGGGATACTGTTGCTCTCCTTCGGACTGGCCTTTTTCCTGTACCGACTCAAACTGGCGGAGTCTGAACTGTCCGAGAGTCAGGAACGCTTCGAACTGGCGATGAAGGCGGGCGAACTCGGGATGTGGGACTGGCAGCTGAAATCAGGAGAGCTTTTCGTCAACGATGGCTGGGCCGAGATGATTGGGCATTCAAAAGATGAGATCTCAAATAGCATCGATGAGTGGTCGAACCGACTCCATCCTGATGACACCGACGCCACTATGGCCGCCTTCAATGACTACGTTGAAGGTAGATCAACCTATTATCAGCCGGAATTTCGTTTCCGGGCCAAAGATGGAGACTATCGCTGGATTCTCTCCATCGGCAAGGCGATTGAAAGAGACGAGCAGGGGAATCCGCTTCGGATGATCGGTATTCATATGGATATTACCGAGCGTAAGCGGATGGTATATGAACTTGCGAAATCCAAAGAAGCGGCTGATGCCGCCAGCCAGGCCAAGAGTGCATTCCTGGCCAACATGAGTCACGAGTTGCGCACGCCCATGAACGCCATCCTCGGCTACAGCGAGATGCTGATGGAAGAAGCCGAGGACCTGGAACAGGGAGACTTCATCCCGGACCTGAAAAAGATCAACCAGGCCGGCACCCATCTGCTGGCACTCATTAACGATGTCCTCGATCTGTCCAAGATTGAATCCGGCAAGATGGAAGCCTTCGCCGAGTCCATCGATCTGGACAGTCTGATCGACGAAGTCAGCGCTACCGCCCAGCCACTGATGGGAAAGAACAGCAACAAGCTGTCGATCGAGCGCGGTCAGAACCTCGGCAGCGCCCACCAGGACCTGATCAGGTTGCGCCAGACCCTGTTCAACCTGCTGTCCAACGCGGCCAAGTTTACCCATGAGGGTACCATTTCCCTGCACGTTAACCGCACCGAACAGGCGGGTGTGGACTGGTTGAGCTTTGCCGTCAGCGATACCGGGATCGGTATTGCACCAGACAAGCTTGAGCATGTTTTCGGGGAATTCACCCAGGCGGACGATTCAACCACACGGGATTACGGTGGCACCGGGCTGGGGCTGGCAATCTCGCAGCGTTTCTGCAAACTGCTGGGCGGTGACTTAAACGTTCACAGCAAGTTGGGCGAAGGATCCACTTTCACCATCCGTATCCCCGCCATCCTGCCCGGGACGCAACCACAACAGCCTCAAAATGAGACCCCTGCAGCAAAAACAGAAGCTGAACTCGAGACCCTGCGTGATGCAGCGCCTGGGTCCCTGATCCTGGTCATTGACGATGATCCGGAAGCCTGTGAGATCATCGAGCGTTATTTGCTTAAGGATGGTTACAGCGTGGTCACGGCGACCAGCGGCGAACAGGGCCTGCGTCTTGCACATGAGATACAGCCCGCTGCCATTACCCTGGATGTCATGATGCCGGACATGGACGGCTGGTCGGTGCTGCGCGCACTGAAAGCCGATCCGGTGCTGCGCAAGATACCCGTAATCATGCTGACCATGATCGATGACCGGACACGCGGTTATTCGCTGGGAGCAGTTGATTACCTGACCAAGCCGGTTGACCGGGAGGCTCTGCACAGAACCCTGAGCCGCTATTACAGCGCCGATGACAACAGTGCGGTGTTGCTGGTCGAGGACGACACGGAGACCCGCGAGATAATGGCGCGCACCCTGGAGAAGTCGGGGTGGAGAGTATCTGAGGCTGGCAATGGCCAGGAAGCCCTGGATGTCATGGCTTCTGTACAACCCGGATTGATCCTGCTGGACCTGATGATGCCGGTGATGGATGGTTTCGGTTTTCTGGCGGCAATGCGGGCGCGGCCGGAATGGCGGCATATACCGGTTATTGTCGTTACCGCCAAGGACCTGACCGGAGAAGATCGTGCCCGCTTGAATGGCATGGTCGAGGACGTGCTTGAAAAGAATGCCTACACCCGTGAAGACTTACTGGAACACGTACGCGAGGCCGTCGCCTCGTGCAATATCAGTCACTAGAAACACTGGAAACTACGATGAGT
>CAZWJB010000213.1:0-2926 GCA_964634485.1 uncultured Thiohalobacter sp.
GTCATTTGCCAGGGGTTTACCGGCAAACAGGGCACCTTCCATTCGGAACAGGCGCTGGCTTACGGTACACAAATGGTGGGCGGTGTTACGCCTGGCAAGGGTGGGCAATCGCACCTGGGTCTGCCGGTATTCAATACCGTGCAGGACGCAGTGAATGAAACCGGGGCCAGTGCCAGCATGATCTACGTGCCGGCGGCCTTTGCCGCAGACGCCATCCTGGAAGCCGCAGATGCCGGTATCGAGATCATTGTCTGTATCACTGAAGGTATTCCGGTGCTGGACATGCTGAAAGTAAAAACCGCCCTGTCCGGCAGTAATGCGAAGCTGATCGGTCCCAACTGCCCGGGTGTCATCACGCCTGGCAGCTGCAAGATCGGTATTATGCCGGGCGCTATCCACAAACCGGGCAGGATCGGTATTGTCTCGCGTTCCGGAACGCTGACGTACGAAGCGGTGCACCAGACCACCCTCGCCGGTCTGGGTCAGAGTACCTGCGTGGGGATCGGCGGTGATCCGATTCACGGGCTGGAATTTATTGATTGCCTGGAGCGCTTCGAGCGCGACCCGGATACCGAGGGTGTCATCATGGTGGGTGAAATCGGCGGCAGCGCCGAGGAGGAGGCTGCAGAATTCATCCAGGCACAGTTGAATAAACCGGTGGTCGCCTACATTGCCGGCGTAACAGCACCACCCGGCAAGCGCATGGGACACGCCGGCGCGATTATCAGCGGTGGCAAAGGTACCGCAGAGGCAAAGTTTGCAGCACTGGAACAGGCCGGTGTGGCCGTTGTCCGCTCTCCGGCTGATATGGGTGTGCGGATGCAGGAGCTGCTGGCCGCTTCGTGAACACGGTTTCCCGCCCCGAACGCACGGTGCTGCGCCTGGTGATGGCACAGGTTGATTTGCTGGTCGGCGACATCTCCGCCAATACCGAACGGGTTATTGAGTCGGCGCACCGCGCGCGTGACGAGCTGGGCGCTGACCTGGTCGTTTTCCCCGAGTTGACACTGACCGGTTATCCTCCGGAGGACCTGCTGTTGCGCCCCGGCCTGCAACTGCTTGTGGATGAGGCGCTGGACAGGATTTGCGCAGGGATTTCCGGTATTCATGTGCTGGTCGGGCATCCGGAACAAACGTCTGCAGGGCGTTTCAATACGGCTTCGCTGATCTTCCAGGGTGAGATACTGGCGCGCTGCCGCAAGCACCACCTTCCTAACTACAGTGTGTTTGACGAAAAACGCTATTTTGTACCGGGGGAGGGTTTTTGTGTCGCCGATGTGGCGGGTGTTCCGCTTGGCGTGAGTATTTGCGAAGACATCTGGATGCCGGAACCGGCCCGTGCAGCAGCGGACGCCGGTGCGAGGCTGCTGGTTAATATGAATGCCTCACCGTTTCATACCGGCAAAGGCGATGAACGTGAAGCGGTGGTGCGCCAACGTATCGAGGAAACTGCCTGTCCGGTCGTGTATGTCAACCTGGTAGGTGGGCAGGATGAGCTGGTATTTGACGGTGAGTCCTTTGTGCTGGATCAGTCCGGAACCACCCGGGTGCGGGCGCCGGCTTATAAGGAGGGGCTCTTCCCGGTGGATTTTGAAATAGCCGACGGGCTGTTGCGGCCGCTGTCCGGTGACGTGGCTCCGCGTGTCGATGAAGTTGCCGGTGTGTATCAGGCGCTGGTGCTCGGGGTGCGTGATTACATTGAAAAGAATGGCTTCTGCGGCGCTGTTATCGGTCTGTCGGGCGGCATTGATTCTGCACTGGTGCTGGCTATTGCTGTAGACGCTATAGGCGCCGGGCGCGTCGAGGCGGTGATGATGCCGTCGTGTTATACCGTCGAAATGAGCAGGGAAGATGCGCGCGCCGAAGCGCAGGCACTGGGTGTCGACTACCGGGAGATCCCCATAGAGCAGCCGTTCGAAGCCTTTCTGGACGTTTTGTCAGACGCATTTGAGGGCACCGGGGCGGACACGACCGAAGAGAACATCCAGGCCCGCTGCCGTGGTGTGATCCTGATGGCATTGTCCAACAAGCAGGGCCGGATGGTGCTGACAACGGGTAACAAGAGTGAAATGTCGGTTGGCTATGCAACCCTGTACGGTGATATGGCCGGTGGCTTTGCGCCCATCAAGGATGTCCCCAAGCTGCTGGTGTATCGCCTGAGTAAATACCGCAACTCGCTAACGCCGGTGATACCGCAACGCGTGCTGGAGCGACCGCCCTCTGCCGAACTGGCGCCAGATCAGAAAGACGAGGATTCCCTGCCGCCCTATGCACTGCTGGACCCCATTCTGGAAGGCTACATCGAACAGGATATGAGTATCGGGGCACTGGTCTCGCAGGGGTTTGACGAAGCCACGGTGCGGCGTATTGCCAGCCTTGTAGACCGCAATGAATACAAACGCAGGCAGGCGCCACCCGGGGTGCGTATCACCCAGCGCGCATTTGGTCGCGACCGCCGTTACCCCATAACCTCGGGATTTCTCAGCGCTCAGCTCGCTGAACGAGGTTTTGATTAGTAAAATTCGATTCCTGGCGCCGCTTTTAGTAGAGTTGGCTACCCAGACCAACCTCAACAGGGGAGCGATCCATGAAAAAAATCGAAGCCGTCATCAAGCCGTTCAAGCTGGACGACGTGCGCGAAGCGCTGTCGGAGCTTGGGATCACCGGCATGACCGCCATTGAGGTGAAAGGTTTCGGCCGGCAGAAGGGGCATACCGAGCTGTACCGCGGGGCCGAGTATGTTGTGGATTTCCTGCCCAAGGTCAAGCTTGAGGTGGTGGTTAAGGAAGAAGATCTGGATCAGTGCGTCGAGACGATTACCAGCGCGGCCCGTACCGGGAAGATCGGTGACGGAAAAATCTTTATTACCTCAGTGGATCGGGTGGTGCGAATCCGTACCGGGGAAACCGACCAGGACGCAATCTAG
>CAZWJB010000214.1:0-2921 GCA_964634485.1 uncultured Thiohalobacter sp.
GGCTGTACCGCAGGACCCCTGGTGGCAGGACTCGATGCTGCTGGGGTATTTCAAGAGTATAGCGTTGTGGCTAAGCAGTTTTTTGCCTGATGATATAGCGGAGCGTATACACCTTTGAATTTCAACCAACGTTTTTAACGCCGAGGTCCGAATCAGTGTGTGGCATTGTCGGTATTGTTTCTCACGGCGCTGTTAACCAGTCGATCTATGACGCGTTAACGGTGTTGCAGCACCGGGGGCAGGACGCGGCCGGGATTATGACCTGTGAAGGCAGCAAGCTGTGGCTGCGCAAGGGTAATGGCCTGGTGCGTGATGTGTTTCATACGCGTCATATGCTCACTCTGCGCGGTAACATGGGTATCGGGCACGTACGTTACCCGACCGCCGGTTGCGAGAGCTCTGCCGAAGCCCAGCCTTTCTACGTGAATTCCCCGTATGGTATTACGCTGGCGCATAACGGTAACCTGACCAATGCGGAAGAATTGAAGCAGAATCTGTTTCGTGAGGATCTGCGCCATCTCAATACCGACTCGGATTCCGAGGTGCTGTTGAATGTTTTTGCGCACGAACTGCAGCAGTGTGGCAAGTTGCGTATCAACGAAGATGACGTGTTCGCCGCAGTGTCGGCAGTGCACCGCCGCTGCCGTGGCGCCTATGCCGCAGTCGCCATGATTACCGGTTTCGGGGTGGTGGCGTTTCGCGACCCCTACGGGATCAGGCCGCTGGTCTACGGCCGCCGTGAAACAGAGCAGGGCGCCGAATTCATGGTGGCGTCCGAAAGTGTCGCGCTGAACCCGCTGGGGTTCGAGCTGATCGACGATGTGCGTCCCGGTGAAGCCGTTTTCCTGGGCAAGAATGGCAACATGGCGAAACGTCAGTGCGCCGAACAGCCCGGCTATGCCCCCTGTATTTTCGAGCACGTGTACCTGGCGCGACCTGATTCGATTATCGACAATGTGTCTGTGTACAAGGCGCGCTTGCGCATGGGTGAAGCGCTGGCTGAAAAAATTCTGCGCGAGCGTCCGCAGCACGATATCGATGTTGTCATACCCATCCCCGATACCAGTCGCACCGCTGCCCTGCAACTGGCCAACAACCTGGGGCTCAAGTACCGTGAAGGTTTCATCAAGAACCGCTATATCGGGCGGACTTTTATCATGCCGGGCCAGCAGGAGCGCAAAAAGTCCGTACGGCAGAAGCTGAACGCTATCGATCTGGAATTCAGGGACAAGAATGTCATGCTGGTGGATGATTCCATCGTGCGCGGGACCACGTCCCAGCAGATCATCCAGATGGCGCGGGATGCCGGCGCGAAGAATGTCTATTTTGCCTCGGCAGCGCCGCCGGTGCGCTATCCCAACGTATACGGAATCGATATGCCCACCAGCGAAGAACTGATCGCGCACGGCAGGAATGTTGAACAGATTGCCGAGGCCATCGGCGCTGACTGGCTGATATTTCAGGATCTCGAAGACCTGATCGATGCAGTAAAGAGGGGTAATCCCGAGATAACGTCATTTGACTGTTCGGTGTTTACCGGTGAGTACATAACGGGTGGCGTGACGGTCGATTATCTCTCGCATCTGGAGAAATTACGCAACGATTCGGCCAAAAAGGAAAGGCGCCTGGCCGAGGATGAAGTGATCGAGATGCACAACAACGCTTGACCGGGTGCATCGGTTTTGTCTACTCTTGCGCTGCGCCGATTTGAGATTCAGCTTGCGGGCGCGTAACAAATTCGGCTAAAGCGATGGCACCTGCTTTCGTTATCAGTCGAGGGCGGGTTTTTTTTCGCCCGTAGGTTCGCGACAGGAGAGGGTTATGCCCGACACAGAAGACACAGTACCCGGCTTTGAAACGCTGGCGGTTCGTGCCGGGCAGCAGCGCACGGCAGAGTGCGAGCATTCAGAACCGATTTTCCCGACCTCCAGTTATGTCTTCGAAAGCGCGGCAGCTGCAGCGGCACGCTTTTCCGGAGAGCAGGCGGGGAATATCTATTCACGCTTTACCAATCCTACGGTACGCACGTTCGAGCAGCGCCTGGCAGCACTGGAGGGCGGCGAGCGTTGCGTGGCGACTGCCTCCGGCATGGCGGCTATCTACGCGACTTGTGCGGGCCTGCTGCAGGCCGGTGACCACGTGGTTTCCTCACGCAGTATATTTGGCAGCACGACCCTGTTGTTCACTAATTATCTGCACAAGTTCGGTATTGAGACAAGCTTTGTCGCACAGGATGACCTGCCGGCCTGGGAAGCTGCCATACGGCCGGAGACACGCCTGCTGTTCCTGGAAACACCCTCGAACCCGTTGACCGAGGTGGCTGATATTTCTGCGCTGGCTGCTCTCGCGCATGCCAGCACATGCTTGCTGGTGGTGGATAACTGCTTCTGTACCCCGGCATTGCAACGCCCCCTGGCGCTCGGTGCCGACATCGTAATCCACTCAGCGACCAAGTACCTGGATGGCCAGGGCCGCTGCGTAGGTGGCGCGGTGGTTGGACGCGAGGATGTTGTCGGTGAGGGCGTGTACGGTTTTCTGCGTACCTGCGGACCGACCATGAGTCCGTTCAATGCCTGGGTATTCCTGAAGGGTCTGGAGACCCTGGCGATCCGCATGCAGGCGCATTGTGCGTCGGCGCAGCTGCTGGCGGACTGGCTGCAGGAGCAGCCTGCGGTGAGCCGCGTTTACTATCCCGGGCTGGCGTCCCACCCCCAGCACGAACTGGCGGCCAGGCAGCAAACCGGCTTTGGTGGTATCGTGGCATTTGACCTGAAGGGTGGCAAGCAGGCTGCCTGGAAGCTGATCGACGCCACCCGTATCTGCTCCATAACGGCAAACCTGGGTGACACAAAAACGACTATAACGCACCCTGCTACCACTACGCACGGCCGCCTGACGCCAGAGCAGCGTGCGGAATCGGG
>CAZWJB010000215.1:0-2918 GCA_964634485.1 uncultured Thiohalobacter sp.
TATGTGCGACTGGTGGGTCGTATAGGATTCGAACCTATGACCAATTGGTTAAAAGCCAACTGCTCTACCAGCTGAGCTAACGACCCTGTGGAAAGGCGGGCATGATACCGAACCCGCTGCAAATGACAAGTCTGTGACAGACTCCGGAGGGGCTTACACCGCCTCCAGCCGTCGTAGCGACTTGGGTAGCAGGTGCATATCGACCAGCGACGTAATCAGTGCCGCCATAAAGCTCGCCTCGGCTTCGTATACCAGCTTGTAATACTGTATTTTCATCGTCAGGGCACTGCCCAGCACAATACCACCAAAGGCAATGAAGGAACCCAGTGCAAGGGTCGAGATACCGGTAATGCCCTGCCCGATGGTACAGCCAAGGGCGAGTACGCCGCCAAAACCCATCAGCGTTGCACCAAGCAGATGATTGAGGAAATCCCTGAACGAGGCAAACCATTCAAAACGGAAACTGCGGCTTAGCACGGACCACAGCAGTGAACCGAGCACCACACCGAAGACCGCCATCACACCGAAGGTCAGGTAGGCATGCTGAAAACCGGCGGCCGTATAACCCACCATCTGCCCCATCGGGTTGATAAAGGTGAAGGACTGCGGTGCCAGCGGGCGCGTGTCGGCCGGCTTGCCCGCATCGGATTCGGCGAGGAAGTCCCACTGTTGCGCATAGGCCTGCAGACCGTAGTTCTCACCGTCAGCATCGATCATGGCGTTGCTGGTTACATACCAGGCTGCCAGTACCGCAAGCCCGACGACCAGGCCACCGAGAATGTTATCGAAACTGCCACGAAAATCACCTGAGCTGAAAACGATAACCAGCAGCACCACCCCGAGAACAACACCGATAATGGTCCGTGCCTGTACTGCATTTTCACTGCCGGCAACCAGTGTGCCGAGGTCCTGGCTGGCTCCCAGATCAACCGCCAGTGGACGAATCCAGTCGTAGAAAAGTACGGTGAACAGTGTTTGGTCACTGCCCGGGAACGGGTTGATCATGAAATAGGCAATCACGGCGATCACCAGGAACACCAGAATCGACTTGAGGTTACCACCGCCGATACGAACCAGGCACTTGTTGCCGCAACCGCTGGCCAGCGTCATGCCGATACCGAACAGAATGCCGCCCAGCAGGTTTTCCACCCAGATCAGCTGGCCGCTGCGGTACGGCGGAAACGCTGCACCGGCATCAACCAGCCCGGCAGGTTCAAGGGCAACCACACCAAGCAGTGCGACGGCGATTGCCAGCAACCAGGCACGGAAACGGCCGGTATCCCCTATATTGACCCAGTCGGAGACAGCGCCCATGGTGCAGAAATTGGTCTTGTTGACCACCGCACCCAGAACCAGCGCGATACCGAAAACAGACCACAGGAAAAACGCCTGCGCGGCAATGAAACTTTCAAACGTCATACTCGCACCCTTCCAAATTTACTTCCGGTAGCGGGTCGGATCTTCGACCCCTGCCTCTGCGAATCCACGTGTGCGCAAACGGCAGGAGTCACACGTCCCGCAGGCTCTTCCCGCCTCGTCTGCGGCATAACAGGACAGGGTGAGTCCGTAGTCTACGCCCAGCCGTATACCGGTTCGAATGATATCCGCCTTGCTCATTTCTATGAGCGGTGCGTTTACCCTGAAACATCCACCCTCGACGCCTGCCCGGGTGGCTAGTTGACAAAGACGCTGAAAAGCCTGGATATATTCCGGCCGGCAATCTGGATAACCCGAGTAATCCACGGCATTGACGCCGATAAACAGGTCCCAGGCACCCAGCACTTCGGCCCAGCCCAGCGCGATGGAAAGGAAAATAGTATTTCGGGCAGGGACATAGGTGACAGGGATGCCTTCGGCAGGTTGACGGGGGATATCGATAGCGCTATCCGTCAACGCCGATCCGCCAATCCGGGTAAGGTCCAGGGGTATTGTTTTGTGCTCAACTGTACCCAGCGCAGCTGCGATGCTTTGCGCAGCCGCCAGTTCTGCGTGGTGACGCTGGCCGTAATCCAGACTCAGTGCATAACAATGGTAGCCCTGGTCCCGGGCAACGGCCAGTACGGTGGCCGAATCCAGCCCGCCGGACAACAGCACAACCGCTTTTCGAGGTTCAGCGCCCGGCTTCATCGCCCCACAGAATTTTGTGCAACTGGAGCTGGAAACGTACCGGCAGACGATCCTCCAGTATCCATTCTGCCAGTTGGGCGCCATCCTGTTGCCCGAACGCGGGTGAAAACAACAATTCGCAACGTTCCGCCAGGCGGTATTCATCCACTATTCCGCGCGACCACTCATAGTCGGCACGGTCACAGATAACAAATTTCACCTGATCCCGGGGGACCAGAGACTCCAGGTTCCGGTAACGATTTCTGTCCACTTCCCCGGAACCCGGGGTTTTCAGGTCCATGACCCTGATGACCCGCTTGTCCACCTGGCTGATATCCAGCGCCCCGCTGGTCTCCAGCGATACCTGGTAACCGGCATCACACAGGTATTTGAGCAGTGGCAGGCAGGCAGGCTGCGCCAGTGGCTCACCCCCGGTAACCGTTACATGGCGTACCTGATAACCCGACACCTGGGTCAATACCGCGCTGAGGTCCCTGTATTCACCACCACGAAAGGCATACCCGGTATCACAATACTGACAGCGCAACGGACAGCCCGTCAGGCGCACAAACACCGTCGGTAAACCAACGGTGTTTGATTCGCCCTGCAGGGAGAGAAAAATTTCTGTGATTCGCAAACACTCGGCGACAGTCACCGGTGTCTGCTGTATGACAGGCTTCATTACCGCATTCTAGCATTGCGCAGCCGGAAAACTGCCCCAGAAAACCTCTGATTAATTGACTTTGAACCGCCAAGACGTATATGGCGCTCACTTAAGCAAAAATGGCCGTCATTGCGAGGAACGCAGTGCC
>CAZWJB010000216.1:0-2911 GCA_964634485.1 uncultured Thiohalobacter sp.
TGTATTCCTTGCCACCGCGCCGCACCCAGACTTCGAGCTGCTTCGACAGCGCATTCACCACCGACACACCGACACCGTGCAGGCCACCGGCAAACTGGTAATTCTTGCCGGAAAACTTGCCGCCGGCGTGCAGCCGGGTGAGAATTACTTCTGCACCTGACACCCCTTCTTCCGGGTGAATATCCACCGGCATCCCCCGGCCGTCATCCTTTACCTGCACAGATCCATCCCTGAATACCGTGACTTCTATCCTGCTGGCATAGCCGGCAATGGCCTCGTCGACACCATTGTCGATCACTTCCTGGGCGAGATGATTGGGACGCGTGGTATCGGTGTACATCCCGGGGCGCTTGCGCACCGGATCAAGTCCGCTGAGTACTTCGATCGAAGCCGCATCGTATTTACTGGCCATGGCAAGTTGAATTCAGAGTAAGGGATCAGCGCCCTATGCTACCTAAAGCACGCGCTGGGTTCTATCACCAAGGGTTATCGGGAGGGGTATCGGACTTCAGCCTGTCCAGTAACTCACGCTCGATGTCGCCCATAGGCAACGGACAGAAATAGTTTTCGATCAACTCGTGCCGATAGCGGTCCTGGCCTTTTTTTCGAACAAACCGCCATTCCGGTTTGCGGACCGGACGGAACTGTCCACGGCTGCCATACGCATAACGTTTAACTTTGCCGCGATTACACGAAATGCCTTCGTAGACTATGTTATCCACGCCGCCGGCTGACCGTAAAACCGCGGTGTAGCGGATTATCCTGTCTTTACCGACAGAGAATGACTTCTCGTCGATCAGCAGGCTGTACGAAAAATCCACCAGCGACAGGTTAACCCTGATCAGGTTCTGTTCAGATGGCCAGGATGGCAATATAGCAGCGTCTTCTTTTATTTTTTCATCTTCCGGCCGGGCAACGTAGCCTGGACTGTACTCTTCGCCGTACAGTTCTCCATCGCTTACAGGATCTACTGCAGACGCAACACCGGGCCCTGTCACGCCGACAACACAACATAACAGCCGGATAAAACGCGTAATCTTCATCGCTACCACCCTGATTGTTTCACACAGTGTAGCGACTTAAAGACGTCGGGGACAGACGTGAACTCTGTCCCCGACCCCGTGTCAACCTTCAACCTGAATACGTTTCGGTTGCAGCTTCTCCTGTTTCGGGATCACAATCTCCAGAACGCCATCTTTCGATCTGGCAGTAACCGCCTCTGCATTCGCCGTATCCGGCATACTGAACCGACGGTAGAAACTGCCACGCACGCGCTCTACACGTTTGTAACCTTCACGTTCATCAGTGGTTTCCGAATGACGCTCACCCCTGATCGACAAAACACCGTCTTCCATGTTGATCTCGATATCTTTCGGATCAACTCCAGGTACATCCGCATGAATGACATAACGGCTGTCCTCTTCCTTGATATCGACGGCAGGCACCCAGTCACTACTGCTTACCAGCTGGTCGCTATCCTCTCCATACCGGCCCAGGCGCGGATTAAACAGACGGTCAACCTCACCGTGTAACTGGTTCAACAAACCCCAGGGTTCATAACGTACCAAAGACATTTCACACCTCCTTAATTGATACACGGAACACCGATTGGTGCCCTTCGCTGGCTAAATATATGGGGAGCCCGGAGATGTATTTCAAGTTCTGATTCGAAAGACCTAACCCAGGTCGCAAACCAGTGAATCGCGGATGTTCGCGGGCAGCGGCTCAAGCTGCCGCGTATAGTTCCTGTGGCTGATGCCAATCCCAAACGCGGCACCAGCCCTGGCTGCCGCGACCATATCCGGCGTGAGCTCAAAACGCATGAAGTGTACCGACGAGGTCTTCTCCTCGTTTTCACGCTCCATATCTTCGTCTGAAATAGCGAATACCGGCTCGAATCCGTCAACCCGTACCCAGGTGTCGTCTTCGATACCTTTCAGCTCGGCCAGCGCCTTGCGCCGCTCATCTTCATCCGGTATTTCGATCATGAGCGTCGCTTTCAGGTTACTGCCATCAGGAATAAGAGGGTTATAGGCGTCCAGTTCTTCCTGAATGCCTTCGGCCTCAAAGATGCGCTCGGCACGCAGCATTTCCTGAACCTGGTAGTGCATGGTCAGGCGGTCTTCAAAATACAACGCCGTCATCTCTCCCAGCGGAACGCGCCGGTTTTTTTTGTGCGCCATCACCTGGGCGCGGAACTCGGGCCGCGCTTCGGCGTACTGTTCCAGGCTGAAAAGATCAGAACGCAAGAGTTTTTCCATGTGCATATAACTCCGTATCAGATGCCATAGGCCCTACGCAACAGCTTGAGCGGATGCTCGGGCTGGCGGCCATCATTCAGGCTATTTGCGATCTGGTGCCCGGCCATCGGGCAGTCACTGCAAATATGGTCTGCGTTGGACTTCAGCACCCGGTTGGTAACGGGCTTGCAGATTTTCATGGACACTTCGTGAAATTCTTTTTTCACTGCATAAGTGCCGTCGTGTCCTGAACAGCGCTCAATCGCGTCCACGCTGGTATCCGGCACCAGTTGCAACAGGTCCCTGGTTTTCATACCGATATTCTGCACGCGCAGGTGACAGGCCACCTGGTAACTGATTTTGCCAAGACTGTTTTTGAAATCGGTTTTCAGCCGTTCGTGCCGGTGTCGAATGGCGAGGTATTCAAACGGGTCGTATATTGCGTCGCGCACTTTGGCCACGCCGGCATCATCCGGAAACATCAGTGGCAGTTCCTGCTTGAACATGAGTACGCAGGACGGCACCGGCGCGACAATATCCCAGCCCTTGTCCACCAGTGCGGCAAGACGCGGAATATTGAACTCTTTTGCCTTTGCCACGGCCTCCAGATCCCCCAGTTCCAGTTTTGGCATACCGCAGCAGCGTTCGCTATCCACCAGGCGTACCGGGAT